>CAYJHK010000038.1:0-11792 GCA_964369515.1 uncultured Desulfovibrionaceae bacterium | reverse complement strand
TAACGTCAACGCTCCAAAGACCTTGCGCAATGAATTGCGCAGAGGTCTTAAATTATCATGGTTGTCAAGGGTATAACTTGACAACCAAAAGAGCTTTCCTTACGAAACCTGTAAAACTTCCCCGGCTCGCAAATCGCTTGATCTCTTTTTATTCATTTTTAACAGTTGCTTAATAGTCAAATTATATTTACTGGCTATGGATGTTGCCGTATCGCCGCGCTTGACCAAATGGGTACGCTTAGCCCTGCTTGCCCGTGCCTTTGAAGCACCCGAAAGTTGCGCACCACGAGGAATGTTTATGCGTTGCCCCACACTTAATCTACTATTCTTCCCTATTTTATTAAAACGTGCCAAGTCATTGGTGCTTACATTATAACGTGCGGCAATGCGAGAAAGACTATCTCCGCTCTTTACAATGTAGGCACGAGCTTGTAAGTTGCCCTTGGACTTGCTTGTGGTTCTTGGCAACGGGGTACTGCGTACTCGTGGTGCAATATCCGCATAAGTCGCTGACGCAACGGTACTTCCGCGAGACTCGGCAAAGCGTCGTCCGTTTTCTTTTTGACTTACGGGCACATAAACATATGTCGAACGATTGCGATGGGTTGTGTGCTTTTTATGCGCAGCATTTATGGCACGAAACTCATCATAAGGTACGCCTACGGCACGAGCTAATTTGCGTAAATCCGTTCCGGGTCTGACGCTTAAGCGCACATGCTGCGCCGGTCTGTTATGGTCAACACGGCTAAAGCCAAGAGCCGTAAGGTTGCGCATGATTTTTGACATAGCCAGCAGGCGTGGTACATAAAGTATTGTTTCTGTACGTAATTTTGTTTTACCGCTCAAGCGATGATTGCGCTCAAGCAATGTAAAATAATCACGAGCACCCGTGGCCTTCATGGCACGTTGTATTTTACCTTGACCGGCATTATAGGCAGCGGCAGCCAAGAGCCAATCGCCAAACATATTATGTAATGTTCTGAAATATTTGGCTGCGGCCTCTACGGACTCGTAAGGGTCGAGGCGTTCGTCTATATATCTGTCTTGATGGAGGCCATAATGCTTACCGGTGTAGGGCATAAATTGCCAAGTACCGGCTGCCCCGGCATGGGAGCGAGCTGTATGTAAATAACCGCTCTCCACAAGGGCTAAATAAGCCAGTTCTTCCGGCATTCCATTTTGGCGAAATATTTGGCGTGCATGACCCAAGAACGGTTCGGAGCGTTGCGCAAATTTTTCCATGGTACTGCGGCGTTCATTGAGGAAGAGACTGTATTGTTCGGCAATGGCAGGCATGGCACCGGCCGGAAGGTCTCTGTCGAGCTGACCTGTGGTATAAAAAATTCTTTTTTGCTCAGGTGTAAGCTGAACATCGCCAATGGAAACTTTTTTTTGCGGTACAAACCCGGTTTTTTTGCCGGCACAACCATAAACCAAGAAAAGAATACACATCATGATAATGACCAGACGGCCTTTATTCATATCGGAGCAAGACTTCTTGATGACTTTCCAGGAAGACCCGTGTTCTTCTAACTTTAAGATATTACTAGACATAACCACCCCACTTCGGTTGCATATAACATTAATACATTATTACCCTTGGACTATCGCATGAAAACACACGAGTCTTCCCCCATGCTTGTGGGCATAAAGCCCGTTTTAGAATTTCTCCAAAAAACGCCCCATAAGGTGGACACGCTTTATCTTAAAAAGGGTCTGCGCAATCAAGAGGCACAGCACATACTTGACCTTTGCCGTGCGCATGGCATTCGCTTTTCTCTTGTTGACAGCACAGTTTTGCAACGTCTTAGTCAAAGCCAGCACCAAGGCGTTATTGCCCGTCTTGGTGCCAGTGCTCAAACTTCCCTTACTGACCTTTTGCAAAATGCTGTAAATGCACATATTCCCCTCGTAGTGGCACTGGATCAAGTCCAAGATCCCGGCAATGTCGGTACGCTTGCTCGCACCTTACACGCCTTGGGATGCGCCGGTCTTATTGTTCCCAAACACAACAGCGCCTATCTTGGAGACGGAGCCAGAAAAGCTGCTGCCGGTGCTTTTGAATATCTGCCCATAAGCCAAGTCACCAATTTGGGTCATGCACTGGATACTGCCGAAGAAGAAGGATTTACCATCGTCGGCACAGGTCTCAATGCACATGCACAAACCCTTAACGCCTTCACTCAGACTCTCCCCCTGCCGGCTGTGCTCGTCCTTGGCAATGAGGGGAAGGGGATGCGCCCGGGAATTGCTAAACGTTGCGGGCATATGGTGTCTATTCCCATGCACAATCAAGCTAATTCCCTCAATGTTGCGCAAGCTGGCGCAGTGCTCATTGGACTTTGGGTTAGGCAGTGTGCCCTTCAAGACATTTAGTAGTCCGTCAGGGCGTTACGCTTAAATTTTTCTCTCTGCCGCTATGCTTGTGTTAGCTAAAACTCAAGCTTGTGCTTACCATGGCAGAAAAAACATTTTAGCGCAACCGCATGTCTAGATATTCTATAGTCTTAGCATAGATTGTTTTGGGAGTATCTTGGGAATATGAACACTGTTTATTCAGCGAGCAGAGCACCTTAAAAATTCTCTAGAAAAATTTTGAGGGAAAAAAAACAAAAAATGGCGTTAAAAAAAATTAAAAAAAAATTAAAAAAAACTGTGTCCGAAAAGAGACACACAAAATAAAACTTTTAACATAAATACAATTAAGGCCTTAATATGACTATAGAAAACAACATTCCCACTCTCAAAACAAAGCCGCACAGAGCCTTGCTTGTATGCTGTATTTCTTTGTTTTTCATGCCTTTTATGATTTCAGCCGTCAATGTTGCCCTCCCAAACATCGGCATAAGCATTGGCGCAAGCGCAGTGGATTTGGGCTTTATCGCCACAGCCTACGTGGTGACGGTGAATATTTTTGCACTGCTTGCCGGACGCATAAGCGATCTATTTGGCAGGCGGCGGATATTTCTTTTTGGAATGTGCCTTTGTACCCTTGCCACATTAGCTCTGACGTTGGCCTCGTCCGTGGCGATATTTATTTTTTTGCGAGTATTTCAGGGCATAGGTGCGGCCATGATCAGCACCGTGGGCATGACCATTTTAATGTCCGTTATTCCTCAAAAAGACAGAGGAAAAGCCTTTGGACTTGCTTCGGCGTCGGTCTATGGGGGTATTTCTTGCGGGCCGGTTGTGGGCGGCTTTCTCACCGATAGCCTTGGCTGGCAAAGTATTTTTCTTGCCGGCGTGCCGCTGGGGATTTTCGGCATAGTCATGATTATCACGAGCATCAAGGACGAATGGCGTGAAGCTGTGGGCGAAGCCTTTGACTTTCAAGGAGCCTTTATTTTTGGCGGCGCCATGATTCTCATCACCCTTGGTACCACCTTGCTGGAAAAAAGCCCGTATGCGTGGGGGCTTGTGATCTTAGGGCTTGTGGCCTTTGTGCTGTTTTTCTTTCTGGAAAAAAGAATAACTTTTCCCATAATTGACGTGGGCATTTTCACCGCTAGCAAGGCATTTACCCTTGGCTGCTTAATTACATGGATAAACTTTGCCGCCGTCACCACTTTCAGTATGCTTTTAACCTTTTACGTGCAAGTAGCCTTGGGCTATAAACCTTCCGAAGCCGGCTTATTGCTTATGATTCAGCCGCTGTTGCAAATGTTACTCTCCCCCATTGGCGGACAGCTTGCCGATAAATTTACGGCAAATAGAATGGCCTTTTGGGGTGTGGTACTTTGTTCCTTGGCTATGCTGTTAAGTGTGGGTTTACATGGTGACAGCTCTCTTGTATTTATCATTGTACTGCAAGTTATTATGGGCATTGCTTTAGCCATATTTGTACCGGCCAATGTTCTTGCGCTCATGAGTAGCGTGGAGCAACGCTATATTTCCATCGCCTCCGGTATTGCCAATACCATGGGTACCCTTGGCATGGTAACGTGTATGCAGGCCATGACCATTGTTTTTTCTATTTTCATGCACGGTCAAGCCATAGAACCTGCCTCGGCTGATTCTTTTTTAGAGGGTATGCATGTAGATTTGATGCTTTTTGCAGCTTTTTCCATGATGGGGGTTGTTTTGTCATTTCTGCGCTTAAAAACACCGGCAGGTAATACCTCAAACAAAATTTCAAATTCTTAAGAATAGGTACAACCATGACAATAAACAATACAGAAAAAGAAAGTATTCCGCTTACGCCCATAGAGACCGCCATTGTCACAGAACAAAGGCTTAATCCGCAATCAACCTATTATAATATCAACCCAATTATATATTTCGAGGGTGCGCTTTCCCCTGAACGAATTGAAAGTTCATTACAAAAGCTGGTGGAGCGTCATCCCATTTTAAATGCGTATTATCCTCTGAAAAATGGACATTTTGCCCGTAAATTACATCAAAGCGTACCGAAGCTTGAACGTTGCCATTGCACAGCCGAAGCTCTCATGGCAGAGAAAGAAAAACGTAATATCCCGTATGATTTAAGCACCGGCCCTCTGTATCGCTTTGCACTTTTTGAACTCGCTCCCCAAAGTTATGCACTCCTCTTAAGCTTTCATCATGCCATAATAGATGCCACAAGTTTTGGTGTTCTATTACAAGAGCTTGTGGCTTTATATAATGAAAAAGAGCTTGCGCCCGTGGAGCATGATTACTTCACCCATTCCAAATGGCACGTAGAACAAGCCGCTTCGCTGGCAGAGCAAAGTCTGTTCTTTGTGGAGATGTTTCGTGATGAAGTACCCAAAAACGCCATGCCCTGCCATGCTTTACGCCCCGACACCCTTCCCCTGACCGAGAAAAGTGTTCATACCGAGCTTTCGCAAGCCACGGTAGATGCCTTGCAAAAACAAGCTCACGCCCTTGGCGTAACCGTGTATGTCTTGGTGATGGCGGCAGCATCCCTCACCACATCTCGCTATTGCAACAGTGAAGACATAGTGCTTGGAACAGGTATGCACGGAAGACCGCAGCAGGCCATGTCCACGGTTGGGATGTTTTCCCAAGAATTACCGGTGCGTACATCACCACGCGCCTCTATACTCTTGGCCGATTTTATTGCGGAGCTTGGCGCAAGCATTGCAGCGGTGCGTGCGCATCAAACCTGTTCAACGGGCTTGGCACTCCAAGAGTTGGGACTGAACCGTGATCCCTCACGTAAGCTTTTCTTTGATGTAAGTGTCAACTATTTGCGTGCCTTCCCAAGTATTGTGCTGGATGACGGCGTTCAGATGCATTTGGAGACTTTTGTGGGACAAGCTTTGTCCATAGACTGGGGTTTTGAAGTCTCGCGCCAAGGGCAGAGCATGGGGCTTTCTTTGCAATATTCACCACTTCTTTATGAAGACGGCATTGCACAGCGAGCCTTGGAGCTTTTTGCGGCTATTTTAGAACGTATTGCCCAAGGAGAAAATGGTACGTTACTGGAACTTGCAAGACTTCCGCAAGCGCATGAGTCGGAGCTTTTGCAGCAATTTTGCGGCACTCGTGATGACAGTTACCTCACAGAAAATGTCATTACTTTATTCAAGAAAAAAGTGGCCTTGCAGCCCGACGCCTTGGCCTTGGCAACAAGGAATGAACGTTTTAGTTATGCGGAACTTGACCGCCAAAGCGATGCCTTGGCTCACCACCTCATGGGACTTGGCGTACAAAAAGGCGACGCCGTGGGTGTGCTGGTGGGGCGCAATGCCTTTATGCTCATTGCCCCCTTGGCTGTGCTCAAAGCCGGCGCAGCCTATGTGCCCATAGATCCGGCATATCCCATGGCACGCATTGAATTTATGCTCAGCGATACCGAGGCGGCCTTTACCCTTGTGGATGCACATTTAGAGCACTTGCTTGTAAATTATGGCGGCAAACTCATATCTACGGCGTGCTCATATGAACAACCTGAAAGCACAGAACAATTTCCGCATGTGAACGCAGAAGATGTTATGGTATACTTATTTACTTCCGGCACAACGGGCGTACCCAAGGGGGTTATGTGGTCACATGGCGGACTTGCCAATCTCTGTGCTTGGTATCGTGATTTTTTTGACTTAAATGCCGCCGACAAGCTCACAGCCTATGCCGGCTTCAGTTTTGATGCGCATTTGCAAGAATTTTTCCCGGCCTTAACCGAAGGTGCTTCCATCCATATTATCACCGAAGATATGCGCTTGGATTTTCCGGCACTTCGTGATTATTACAATGCAAACGCCATCACCATGTCCTTTATGACAACGCAAGCTGCACGTCAGTTTGCCACATTTCCCGGGCTGACCACATTGCGCAGGCTCACCACCGGCGGTGAGGCACTGGTGTCTTTTGAGCCACGGGCAGGGCTTATAATGTATAATCTCTATGGACCTACCGAGTGTACCTGTGTTGTAAGTGGCTTTCATTACGACCGTTATTATGATCGCCCTCCGGTGGGAAAGCCGGCCTACAATACCGACTTCTATGTACTTGACGACTATGGGCGTTTACAGCCTGTGGGTGCGGAAGGCGAATTGTTTATAGCCGGTCGGCAGGTGACCTTGGGCTATAACAATCGTCCGGAAGTAACGGAAAAGGCTTTTCTTGCCAATCCTTTTTATGAGTGCACCGGCTATGCAACCATGTATAAATCAGGGGATGCGGTACGCTGGCTGGCTGACGGCAACCTTGAAATCTTGGGGCGTCGTGATTCACAGGTGAAAATCCGTGGCTTTAGGGTGGAGCTTGGAGAAATAGAAAATCGTATTCGTGATTTTGCAGGCGTTGAAAATGCCGTGGTGCTGCCTGCCGATGCTCCCGGGGGCGGCAAATGCGCCGTGGCCTATGTTATTGCGGACACAGAAATTTGTGTGGAAAAACTCAATGGCTTTATTGCCCAAAAGCTTCCGGAATATATGGTTCCGGCATCTGTTATGCAAGTGGATAACATCCCCTTGACCCCCAATGGTAAGGTGGATGCCAAAAAGCTGCCTGCGCCTGTATTTACCGAAACCACAAGCACAGACAATGGCGAAAATGACGGCGGAACGCCTAGGGTTGCTCCGCTTTCACGCTTGCAAAAAGAGCTGGCAGACATCTTAAAGCAGGTTTTGGGACACAGTGATTTTTCTGTAAGTACCAATTTACTGCGTGCCGGCCTCGCTTCCTTAAACGCCATCATGGTTATGTCGAAAGTTTCGGAAAAGTACGGCCTAGAAATTTCGGTAAATAAGTTTTTGGCAACACCGACCCTACTTGAGCTGGAAAATCTGCTTATTGATGCATTGTTAAACGCATTGTTCAACGCATCATCAGACCGCTCTGCCCAAACACAGCCGGAAGTTGTCTCCACTGCCGAACAAACACTCTTTCCCTTATCAGAAAATCAAATGGGTGTGTACTATGCCTGTGTAAAAAATCCTGATTCCATACTCTATAATATTTCTTTTCGTCTTGACCTTAAGTTGGATACACAAACTAAAACGCTCCTACAAGAAGCCACACGCCTACAAGCAGCCATATTGCACGTCATCGAAGCGCATCCCGTTTTGACGACGCACTTTGTACAAAAAGACGGAAAACTTTGGCAAGAACTGAGTGCGTCGCCGCTGACGGTGGACATACTCCACTGCGCATATGACGATGTGGAGAGCGTTTCACACAATTTCGTGCGTCCCTTTGTGCTCCTCAATTCCCCATTGTGCCGCCTTGGCGTTGTGCACACCGAAAAAAGTTTGCACGTTCTTATTGACGTACACCATTGTATTTTTGACGGTATTTCCTTGGATATATTTGTGCAATCCTTAAACAAAGCCTATATGGGCGATACATTGCCAATCCCCTTAGGCGAACCAAACCTTTATGCGCTTGCCCAAAAAGAATCGCAGAGCCTTGAAAGCGAACAATGGGGACAAAGCAGCGAATATATAAAGGAACTACTCCAAGACTACAGCGGCGTGTGTGAGCTTGCCCCTGACCTTAAGCATAATAATACCACGGGAACCCTTGCCGAATGCGTGCAAGCGGTGGATAAAGACAGCGTACAAGCTTTCTGTCAGAAATATGCCATCACCACCGCTTCACTTTTCTTAGCCGCAAGCACCTATGTTTTGCACCGTTTTCTTGCGCTCAATGAAGATGACAGCGTCTATCTTGCCACCATCAGCAGTGGGCGAGCGACAGCCAATCTTTCCGGTAGCATGGGCATGTTTGTACGCACCTTGCCACTGGCCTTCGCCTTGCCGGAAGATATGCAAATTATAGAATACATTAAACATACTCAAGATGCCCTACGCACAGCCATTGCACATGAAGAGTACCCCTTCACCCACATTGCCAAGGCTTATGCATTTGAACCAAGCATCATGTATTCTTGCACCCTAGGTGTGGCACAGGTACGCACCTTTGCGGAGCAGGACATGGATCTAGTGTCGCTTGTGCCGCCAAAGCCCAAATTCCCCTTGTCCATTCATGTGGAAGAGCGTGATGGAGCTTATGTATACGCCTTGCAATATGATGATGCTCGCTATTCAAAGCAGCTCATGGGCAATGTGGCGCAGTGCATGGCAACGGCTCTCACGGGCATGATGCAACAGCCCACAGCACAGCTTACACTACTTTCGCTTGTGGATGCTAAACAGGCGGAATTTTTACGCTCTGTGGGGCAAATGCCTGTGCAGGGAAAAACAACAACGCTCACGGCCATCTTTGAAGAGACCGTTCGCCAACATTCTGAAAAAATTGCGCTTAAAGCCCACAACCACACGCTCACATATGGCGAGCTTACTTATGCAGAGTTAAATGCACAGGCAAATCGTCTTGCCCACGCCCTGCTTAAGCGTGGAGTCAAGGTGGAAGATCGCATAGCCTTTATGCTTGAACGAAGCGAGCTTGTACCCATTGCCATGCTTGGCATCATGAAGGCCGGTTGTGCGTTCATACCTGTGGATCCCACATACCCGCAAGAGCGCATCGAACACGTCTTGCAAGACAGCACAGCCGCCTTTTTATTGGTAGATGATAAGGACGAAAAAACGCCGTGGGACAATGCACTTATTTTGCGTGATATATTGTCCGAAGAAACAAATGTCACCAATCCCGAAACAAGCCTTGCTCCGCACAATTTGGCGTATTTAATATACACTTCCGGCTCCACCGGCAAGCCCAAGGGGGTTATGCTCAGCCATGCAGGCATTGCAAACTATGTATTGCCGCAGCCACTAAATGTGCAAATATACGCTCTTAGCAATTATGCAAGCAATATGCTTTCCATAACCACCGTGGCTTTTGACATGTTTTTGAAGGAAGCCTTCGGCGCTTTAATGAATGGCATAACACTTGTTTTTGCCCATGAAGAAGCCACTCGCAATCCCGTGGTGCTGGCCGAACTTTTTGCCGCAACGCAAGCGGATGCCTTCAGCGCAACCCCTTCGAGAATGCTCGATTTCATGGAAGACGAAACCCTTTGTGCTGCAATCTTAAATTGCAAGGTGATTATGTGCGGCGGTGAAAAATATTCGCCTAGGCTCTTGGAGCTTCTGAAATCGTCTAACGCACGTCTCTTTAACAGCTATGGCCCCACCGAAATCACTGTTTCTTGTAATGCGCAGGAAATCAGCGGAACAAATATCACAATAATTCCGGTAGGTGCGCCGCTTTACAATGTGCGAGAATATGTTGTGGACAGACACGGAAACGAGCTACCCGTGGGCGTGACCGGTGAACTCTTGGTGGGCGGACGTGGTGTCGCCAAGGGCTATCTCAACCTCCCCGAAGAAACAGCCGCTCGCTTTGTTATGCATAACAGTGAACGTGTCTACCGTACCGGCGACCTTGCAACGTGGACACCTTCGGGCGAAATCGTCATTCTTGGGCGCAGCGATGGGCAAATCAAATTGCGTGGCTTGCGCATAGAGCTTGGTGAAATCGAAAAATCGCTCAACGCCTTACCTCAAATCAAGAGTGCGGTGGTTGTGGTGCGCACCATGGGGCAAGAGGAGCATCTTTGTGCCTATTGTATGGGAGATGCGCCTTTAAATTTTGCCGATATTCGTGAAGAACTCGCCAAGACACTTACCTATTATATGGTTCCCACCGCCTATATGCAATTGGATGCCATGCCAAAAACACCCAACGGAAAACTGGACGTGAAGGCTTTGCCCTTGCCCGATATGGAAAGCATTACCAGCCATGACATGCCCCATGAAGAACCGGTGGGCGAGCTGGAAACGGTTCTATGCGCCATCTTCGATGAGGTTTTGCATCGAGAAAATACCGGTGCCACCGACAACTTCTTTGCCCATGGCGGCACATCCCTTGGCGTTACCCGTCTTTTGGGGCTTGCGCATAAATATGATGTGCGTGCCCATAAGGAAAATAACGGTCAGGAGCTTTCGTATACAAATATCTTCGCATCACCTACTCCACGGCTTTTGGCCAAAATTTTACAAGGCGAAGAATTTACGCCAAGTGACACTACATCTTCAGCCGGCGCAAGCTCTTCAAAAGCGACAGACTTTAGTAAGTACGATTATAGCGACATAGATGCCCTACTCGCTCAAAACAGCATTGCGGCCTTACAAAGCGAAGAAACAAGACCGCTTGGCAATGCTCTTTTCACGGGAGCCACGGGTTTCTTAGGTATTACCTTGCTGTATCAATTCCTTAAACATGAACAAGGTAAAGCCTATTGTCTGCTGCGAAAAGGTAAACTTTCTTCCGTGGAAAAAAGACTCCACGGCTTGTTATATTACTATTTTGGCGAGAGCTTAGATGCTGCGATGATCGAACGCATCATCCCCATTGAAGGCGACGTGACCGACGGTACATGGCTTAAATCGGCGGAACAAGCAGCGGTGCAAACAGTGTTTAACTGCGCCGCCGACGTGCGCCATTTTGCCCACGATAATTCAATCGAAAGGGTAAATGTGGACGGGGCGCAGCGATGCATTGAGTTTTGTAAACGCAGCGGTGCACGCTTAATCCATGTATCCACGGTGAGTGTTGCTGGTTTTGCCATCAATGGCTATCCGGATCATACACACACGCTGACAGAACAGAAACTCTACTTCGGTCAGCACCTTGAAAATCAATATATACGTAGTAAATTCACGGCTGAACGTGCCATTTTAGCCACGATGACCGACGAAAACGCAGGCTTAGACGCAAAAATCATGCGTGTGGGCAATCTCACGGGGCGAGTGTCCGACGGTGAGTTTCAAATCAACGCCAGATCCAACAGCTTTGCCGGACGTTTGCGAGCTTTAAGCCTTCTTGAAACAGCACCCTATGTAATGTTTGACCAACCCGTAGACCTATCGCCGGTGGATTCGGTGGCAGAGGCAATTCTCTTGCTGTCGCAAACACCCAAGGCCTGTTGCCTCTTCCATCCGGTGAATAATCATCCTTTCTTCCTTGGTGATTTGATCGACAGCATGATTGCCATGGACATTCCCATTCAATGGTGCGAAATGGAAGAATTTAACACTGCTTTTGAAAAAGCTCGGGCGGAAATGGCGCATATGGAAGATATGGTAAGCCTTGTGGCTTATCAAAATATGACCCAAGGCAAAAAAATCAGCAGTATCATGACGGCTCGTCAGCATACAGTGCAAGTGCTCAAACGCCTTGACTGGCAATGGCCGCTGCTGGGCGCAGAGTATCAGAGTAGATTTCTTGAAACCCTTAAAGGGCTCGGCTACTTCGATAAAACGTAACAGTGCGTTGAAAATCAAAGGAAATTGCGTTTGCATCTTCCCTTCCCCCCACGTCATTGTAGTTTTGTAAAATTTTCTTGGGGGAGGGACCTTTTTGGAAAAAGGTCTCCTCCCCCA
>CAYJHK010000037.1:0-12120 GCA_964369515.1 uncultured Desulfovibrionaceae bacterium | reverse complement strand
TTTCCAAAAAGGTCCCTCCCCCAAGAAAATTTTTACAAAATTAGAATCACGTATACCATTGTCAAAATAAGTCCTAAAAGCAAATCCTAAAGATTAAAATACAATTAAAAAGCGTTGTAATGTACACAGCTGTTGCGTGCAGGTTTTGGCAATGCCTCACCGGGAGTGGTGGGCTTTCCGATGTTGAAGATGGCCTTAATTTTCTTATTTTTCGGTATATTTAAGAGCTTGCGAACGCTTTTTTGTATTTCGCTATAGGTGAAAATCAAATCGTTTAAGCATGTAGCGTAACCAAGAGCGGTGACGGCGAGTAAGATATTTTCGCTGGCTACGCAATAATTTTCCGTTTGGAAATCCCGACGCAACTTATTGGGAATATCTTCCGATAAAATCAATATAGAAAGGGGAGCAAGGCGCAATTTTGTGATTTTTTGCAATTCCACAAGTAAGTTCTTGTCAGTTATCACCACGTAGGACGTGGTACGAATGTTCACTCCTGCCGGTGCGGCAATAGCAGCATCTAAAATGGCATTAATATGCTCTTCGCTTGGCATATCTTCTAGAAATTCACCACGATAGGAATATCTGTTCTTAATCGCTTCAAATAGATCCATACACATTACCTCGCTGGGTTAAAGTTAAATGTTGATGAGGCTTCCACACAAATCTTTACCAAGGCATTTTCATTGAGCGTTTAGCCTTTGTTACTGAAATACAAATTCATTCCCGGCTCCATGTGATTGCAAGCTGTTCAGGATAAAATTCACACTATTTTTGAAAAAATCTCCGTAAAGTTCTCCCATATCCTTGGGACGATTATAGAGTGGCGTTTCTTCTGAAACTCCTGTAAGTTCTCGCAGTTTTGCAAGGGCAATATTTTGACCGCCAAGGCTGTCCACCAAACGCAATTTTTGCGCCTCAAGACCTGTAAAAATACGCCCATCGGCCATCTTTTGTACTTCATCCAAGGTCAGATTGCGTGATTTAGCGATGAGTTCCACAAATTGGTCGTAAAGATTTTGCAAAATACCTTGTAAATATCTACGATCGTCAGGGGTAAGTTCACGCATCATGGAAGCGGCGTCTTTGAATTTACCGGTGACCAATGTTTCTTGACTGATGCCAAGACTTTGCAAAAGCTTGTAGATTTGCGGAATATCCATACGCACCCCAATGGAGCCGGTAATGGTGCTGGGATTTGCAACTATATGTTTAGCAGCCATGGCAACCATAAGACCGCCTGATGCTGCTGTTGTCCCAAGTGAAGCCACAACGGGCTTGCTTTGCCCAAGCTCTTCAAGGGCATAATAGAGCTCTTGCGAAGCCCCAACGCTGCCACCGGGTGAATCTATGCGCAGTAGAACGCCTTTCACGGATTGGTCTTTTTTTAATGTTTCAACCCACTTAAGCGTTGCATCCACTTCGCTTATTGCGCCCTTGATTTGCACAACGGCTATGCGATCCGTATCGGGAATGATATTTTCAACGGAGAAAAACATATTGTAACCAATGATGCCAAGGATGATGAAAAATCCCCAAAAAAGAATGGGATGCCGCTTTCGAAAAGGTTTTGGTTGCAAGAGGCGGATGAGTTCTTTCAAGAGGGTAGATGTGAGTTGGTGATCTATGGCTTGTGACGATTGTCCCTTTGTATTTTCAAAAGCTTGTGTTAGATTAAGTTTCGCTTCTGTGGGCTGTGTTACATTATTAACCGGATTAGGCTGACTCGACTGATTTTCCGAATGAGCCGTGTCACCCATGTCGGTCGCATGGGCTGAATCGGTCGAGGTTATGGGGTCAAGGTTGAGAGCTAAGGGGTCTTTTTTTTCCATAGTTTCCTCGTGAGTAAAAGAGTATATATTAAAAAAGGGAAAGCCTAAGCCTTCCCTTGCAATATATGTTATTTACGATTTATATTCAAGTAAAACTGTGTACAGAAGTATTCACAAGATTAAAACCGTTAAATTGTCCATACTTTAGGTATATTAACTGTCTTCACCGCCGGCACCGTCAGCTTCAGCTTTTTCTGCCATTTTTTGTTGGAAGAGATCACCAAGGCTTTGACCGGTTTCAGCAGGTCCGGCACGGAATTCCTTTGGTTTTTTACGATCTTCTTCGTCACGAATTTGCTTGATGGACAGACCGAGACGACGCTCTTCTGCGCTGACATGGATGACCTTGGCTTGAATTTCTTGTCCTTCTTTGTATAGCTCAGCCGGCGTTTTCACTTTTTTGCCGGAAAGCTCTGATACGTGCACAAGGCCTTCAATACCTTCTTCCACTTCCACAAAAAGACCAAAGTCAGTGATATTGGTAATGATACCCTTCACGGAACAGCCCACAGGATAAGTGGTTGGCACATGCCCCCAAGGATCGTCAACCAATTGCTTTACGCCCAAGGTGAATTTCTCACTGCCTTGATCAACAGTAAGTACCTTAGCTTGAACGATATCACCGGTCTTGTATATTTCATTGGGATGGCGAACTTTCTTGGTCCAAGAAATGTCAGAGACGTGAATTAAACCGTCAATTCCGTCTTCAATGCCGATGAACATTCCAAATTCAGTAATATTCTTAATGGCACCTTCAAGAATGGTACCTTCGGGGTATTTTTGCGCCACAAGCTCCCAAGGGTTTGGTTTTACTTGTTTCATGCCAAGCGAAATACGTTTTTTATCGCCGTCGACGCCAAGGATGATGACTTCAACTTCATCGCCCACACGCACCACTTGTGATGGATGACGCAACTTACGTGTCCAAGACATTTCAGAAATATGCACAAGACCTTCAACGCCGGACTCAAGTTCTACAAAAGCACCATAGTCCACAAGGTTGGTTACTTTACCTGTACCGCGCAGCCCTTCGGGGAAACGCTCGGAAATATCTTGCCAAGGATCGGAAACCAATTGTTTAAGACCAAGGGATACTTTGTTATTATCTTTGTCGAATGAAAGAACCTTTAGTTCAATTTCTTGTCCGACATTGATCATTTCCTTGGGGTGGCGAATGCGACGCCACGACATATCGGTGATATGTAAAAGACCGTCAAGTCCACCAAGGTCTATAAATACCCCATATTCTGTGATATTTTTGGCCTTACCAACAACCATTTGTCCTTCTTCCAAAGTTCCGAGCAAGTCTAAGCGTTTAGAATCACGCTCTTCTTCCAAAAGCACGCGACGCGAAACAATAACGTTGCTACGGCGACGGTTGATTTTTAGAACACGGAATTCAAACTCTTGATTTACCAAGGCATCCATATCAGGAACAGGACGCAAATCCACATGCGATCCGGGTAAAAACGCATCTACACCACCAATATCAACGGTGTAGCCGCCTTTGATGCGACGTACAATATGCCCCTTAATGACCGTATTTTTCTCTTGAACTTCTTCAAGCTGGTCAAAAACTTGCATTCTTTTGGCTTTTTCGAAGGAAAGAGCAATGGTTCCTTCGTCTTTGCGCACCACGTACACATCAATGGTATCTCCCACAGCGACTTGCAAGTTGCCGGCGGAGTCACGAAATTCTTCAACAGGAATTTGCCCTTCTGATTTGAAGTTCACATCTACGAGAACATACTCATCGCCAATGCGAACTACTACACCTTTAACAATAGAACCTTCATCTAAGTCGCCAAAATCACTACTTAAATAGTCCTCAAGAGCGCTTTCGAAGCTCAAATCTGCTTCATTTCCGGTTTCATTATTTGCCATATTTACACAGCCTCCAAACAATAATTTCCCCTCTTCTTAGGGCGTTTGGCACAAATAGCAGAAAGCTTCCCTAAAGACAAGAAAAAAAATGCCATTTTCTTGAAAAAAAATGGCACTTTCTTGAAAGAAAATGCCATTGAAAGCTGGAGAGTGCTAAAAAATAGATTTAACAGCTTGTTTTATAATCTATATTTCAGTTATGGCTTTGCCGCATGATTAAGCGGCCCATGCCCCTTACCCGGGTTGTAACTTTTACGCAAAGCAAGGTTCACATATTCTTGTGCCTTTTTTATGGCCACGGAAAGCGGCAGTTCCAGAGCTAAATATGTGGCGATGGCGGCGGAGAGCGTGCAGCCGGTTCCGTGATTATTACTTGTATTTACATGGGCTTGCTGTAGAGCTTGCGGAGCTTCATTCGGTAGACAAAACCAGTCGGTGACCATAATCGATGAGTCAAAATGTCCTCCCTTAATAAGCACAGCCTTGGCACCTAGCGAGAGCAGTTCTGCGGCAACGGTCGGAACATCATCAGAAGATTGCATTTTCTTTCCGCTTAAAAGCTCCGCCTCGGGTTTATTGGGAGTAAGTAGGGTTGCCAAAGGTATGATATGCTTTTTCATGCAGTCAATGGCATCTTCTTGCATAAGTGTGTGTCCGCTTTGACTGACGCAAACAGGGTCTACTATCAAGGGAAAGGTGACTTTTTTTAGTTCGGGCGCAAGGGCAAGCATTATTTCTTTCGAAAAAAGCATACCCGTTTTGGCAACGGCAATGGGAAAACCGTCAAGGACAGTTTGTAATTGTTTGAGGACAAAATCCGGTTCCGGCGCATGAATGGCAGTAACGCCCTGACCGTTTTGCGCCGTCAGTGCCGTGATAACACTTAGGCCATAGCCGCCAAGAGACATGATGGCCTTAAGATCGGCTTGGATACCGGCACCTGCACCGGAATCAGAGCCAGCAATAGTAAGTATATTTGGTGGTTGAAGCATAAAGTATTCCTTTGTGGTTTGTGGTTTTTACGCAAATACAAATAACAAATTGAAAAATAATGTCAACGTGTAAGCTTGTTTTTAAATATTCGATAATCAATCGTCACTGAAAACATGTTAATAGCTTAAAATTAAACAATTTTTCAGTTAAAATATACAAATAAAAATGCCGAAAAGCACAACAAGGCATTTTGATTTTGTAAAGATTTTCTTAAGAGAGGGACCTTTTTGGAAAAAGGTCTCCTCCCCTAAGCACCCACCTGATTCTGAATGTGTTAATAATTCTCATTAACATATAAAAATGTGGCTATTGCCTTAACTCAGTAAGATTAAAATTATGATTACTTTTCAAGACTTTACACTATATTCAGATTTTGTTGGCTTATCCCGATAGGGATGAGCAATGGGCGCGTTTTGGGAAAGGATGGGGGGTCTGGGGGAAAGGAAAACCCTTTTTGGCGCTAGCAAAAGGGTTTTCCTTCCCCCCAGAAAAAAAGTAACTGACTAAAGGCAATAGCCACATTCCATTTTATATTCTACCTTCAACAATTAAGATGTCTGCACAATTCAAAAATCCATGCCTTTTTAAATTGCAAAGAGGTCTCAAGTCATGAATTTCGCATTACACTTTTGCATCCGGCACAAGAGTGATGTGCGTAATTTCAGCCGGAGCACCAACTCGCACGGGCGGCCCCCAATAGCCTGTACCTCTACTTACATAAAGGTGTGTATTTTCAACTTTATACAATCCATGAACGTAGGGCTGTATAAAATCGATGACATATGTCCAAGGGAAAAACTGACCGCCGTGGGTATGTCCTGAAATTTGCAAGTCATAGCCGACAGTTACGGCTTTGTAAATGCTTTGCGGTTGGTGCGAGAGTAAAATCTTAATGTCATCGAGCCGGCTTCCTTTTTGTGCGGCAATGGGATCGGAGTCTTCACCTATAAAGTTAGGTGCTTGCAGATCCGGTACGCCGCACATCAGCAGCCTTTGCCCGTCACGCTCTATAGCCCTATATTCATTATGTAAATTAATCAATTCAAGGCGTGCAACTTCTTCAAGCCATTGTTTTATATTGGTATAGTATTCGTGATTTCCTGTTACAAAATACTTGCCATCCTTGGCTTTCAGTTTGCGTAAGGGTTCGGTGTGCGTTTGAACGTGTTTTACGTGGCTGTCTGATAAATCTCCTGTAATTACAACAGTATCCGCATTAAGAGCGTTGACTTGTTCCACAATCTTTTCCATGCGTGAAATGGGCCATGGTTTGTTGATGTGTAAATCTGTCAGCTGTACTATGCTAAAGCCGTGAAAACTCTTGGGAAGATTTTGTATGGGGACTTGAATATATTTGGTTTGAGGAAGGTTCAAGGCTTCATTGGCACCATATGCCACCATACCGGCAGCAGCAACAGTGATGCCGGCGCTGATGGAATTTTGTATGAAATAACGGCGGCCTAAATTTTTCGGCGAAGAATGCTCTTGCTTTACATGTTTTTTGGAAAAACAGCGTTTCCATAGCCATTTTGTAAGCAAAAAAACATCATAGAGCAGTAAGAAGGTGAAAAGTGTTGATAAAATTCCTAATGTTATGTAGCCGATAAAAAGGGCAACATCTATCCAAAGGGGCGGTGCGGACTCAAGGGAGTTGGCACGAATATACAGGCGCAAGGGGATATGGAGCAGCGGCAAGCATATAAGTGCCCAAACGAAGGTTTTCCATTTCCCTTGCAATGAGGTGCGAGAGATAAGCCTAAATCCACAAAATATAACTGCGCAGATTAAAATCGCAGTCATGATAAAAATAAATATGGGCATGATTCTACTATTAATGGTTCAATGTATGGCTATAGTTACGGTAATGCTTTGTATTAAGATGAATGAACCGAACTTGTTTATGCTTACCGTAGGGCATACTCCCCATAATGTATTTAAAGGCTTGATCGACAACGGTGAACGTTCTGTCATTATTATTGTTGGCGCTACCGTGCCAAAATCCATTGTTTTGAATGTTTTGTGCATAAATATAGATATTGCGGTGGTACGTATTGAGACGTAAAGTGCGTTGTCCGTTGGCAGGAATATCCCACCATCCTTCCACTAACCATCCGGCATTAATATCTTTATAGGCTACTGCCAATGAGACAGGATAGTACACATTATTTACAATGGTAAGATTTTTTTGGGCAAGAGCTTGGCCTGACAAAGCACATACCACCAGCAAGGTTATGAAAAGAATCTTTGCGGATTTTTTCATTTCTACCTCCAAGGTATTGAAATTCATTTAATATATTCGCAGTGGGGGTCTATTATTGTTTTGACGGCCCAAGCGTATTGCGTAATATACCAATATGTTCAATTTCAAGTTCCATTACATCGTCAGCGCGCAAAAACTTTGTTGGGGTGAAGCTCATGCCCACACCTGCCGGCGTACCGGTGGCAATGATGTCGCCGGGGACGAGGGAGCTGCCTTGCGAAACAATGTGGATGAGTTTGGCCACCGTAAAAATCATCAAGGATGTGCTTGAGCTTTGGCGAACTTCACCGTTTATGCGTGTCTCAAGGTGGAGATTTTGTGGATTTTCAATGCTCTGACGGCAGGTGATGCAAGGCCCAAACGGGGCAGAGTCATCAAGAGCCTTTCCTGTGTACCATTGACTTGTGCGCCTTTGCAGATCTCTGGCGGAGAGGTCATTGACAATGGAATAGCCAAACACATAATCAAGAGCTTGGTCTTCGGGTATGTTTTTTCCTTTTTTACCTATGATGACCGCAAGTTCCACTTCGTAATCGTATTTTTTAGTCAGCATCGAATGGTTTTCAAGAATGGCTTCGGGGTGTGCAATGGCTGTGCAGGGTTTTGTAAATACAAAGGGGTAGGTGGGCATAGCCATTTTTACGCTCATGGGGCGATTTAATTCTTGTAAATGCTCAACATAATTAATTCCTGTGCAAATAATATTGCGAGGAGGGTCAACGTAAGGGGCTTGCAAGCTACATTCACTCAAGGGAATGTGAAAAGATTGATCTGCAGCGTGTTCTTGCATAAGCTCTTGTAAACAATTGAAGATTTCATCGCCTTGTTCTATGGCAAGGCGCAGAGTCTTGGGCAGGCTTGCTTTTGCCTTACATACATCAAAAATATACCCTTTTTCCGGTTCCCAAATACCCCAAAAAAGTTCTTTTGTGGAGTTTTTACGCAAAAAACTTACTAAACGCATAATAATACCTCATTAATGTGGGTTTGAAATTATAAAGTGTTTTCTTAATTGTAATTACCATCGTTTTATTTTATGTGCGCCTTGTATTTGCGCCACATCAACCATGGATGGGGGCTTTGCTTTCTCCACGGAAAATTCGCATCAGCTGACGCACATTCCTAAGCCCTATCACACGCCATTGTCCATTTTCTTGACGCAGCCATGCTTCCACAGGGTAGCTATTGCCATTGCCATGATCCTTAATGGTAAAGGGCACAAAAACAGCACCTTGCGACGCAACGGGTGAGCCGATGAACATAATTTCCTTGCGTCCCGTGGAAATGTTAGCAAAAAGTGAAGACAATAAGCCTGTAATTCCACCGGTATTTTTTACTTTACCTGCAAAAACGCCGGAGCTTACTCCAAAACGCACAAAGGCGGCTCCTTCCTGCATAAGCGTTGAGCGCAAGGTTTGGCGTGCAAATGAGTTCATATTCACTGTGGATAGCATGAGTGCCAACGCCGGCGGCAAGGTTTGCTGATCGATTTTTTGTGCATCTTCCATGAAGACATCAACGCATTGCCCGATAAGGCTTTCCATATTCACAGCCTTTACAAAGGCCGCTTCGTCGGCATTATCTATGGCACTTTGTATGCTTTGAATGACTTGCACAGGATTTGCCAAGGCCATGCCTAGCGGAATACATAAAACGGCTAAAAAACAACATATTGCTGTACATTTTTTCATAATTACCTCTTTTTTCTATTCTTTTTATCGTGGTGGTTTAATTTTTTCCCGACTGTGAAAGTTTTGAGGAGAGATCTTGCAAAAGTTCACCGGCTATACGTGCGTTATTTATGGCATTTTCGCCGCTAATACCTGTTGCTATGCGTCTTTCCAGCCACATTGCCACAAAGAGAATGCTGTCACTGTCCATGCGATTTTGCTTGGAGATATTTTTCCGTATGCTGGAAACCAAATTTTCTTTGCTTGAGTTGCGCTCTTGTATGCTGCGTCGATATTTTGCGTTAAGTTCCTGAATTTGCAAAGCTATAGCTCGTGTAGCTTTCCCCTTTTCCTTGGCGATATTCAAATTGTGTATGGCGTCGGTGATTTCCTTGTGGATTTGTAAGACATTTTGCGATGCCGTATCATAACTTTTCATGTGCACGTCAAAGTCGGTGGTGGAACCAATGGCTCGCAAGGTGTCGCCCAGTATATGAAAATCATTGGCATAGGCCGAAAAAAGCTTGGTCGGAACTATTTTTTTTCCTGCTTGCACTTCTTTTTGAGCGGCTATGTCCATGGCTTTCACAAAACGCTCAGCGTAAAGACCATACAGAGCCTTGAGCATGGGG
Organism: uncultured Desulfovibrionaceae bacterium; assembly: GCA_964369515.1. Taxonomy (GTDB): domain Bacteria; phylum Desulfobacterota; class Desulfovibrionia; order Desulfovibrionales; family Desulfovibrionaceae; genus CAYJAD01. Next base: position 2,849 of record CAYJHK010000037.1, on the reverse strand, counting down.
GCATTAAAGGCATAGCGTAACAGTTGTGCTCGAGAGCCATAAACATCTTGTTTGCCTTGTGGCATAAGTCTATACATTCCGGTGCCATAACGAGCATTAATTAAGCCGAGGCTAAAATTTGTCCCGTTTTTGGGGTTGTAGCGTTTCACTAACCATGTCGCCACATCATCCACAAAGGGTAGGGGAACAAGGTCATCTTCGCTGACTTTGGCACGGGTTGGGGTTATGGGTTTTTGTTCTTGCTCCGGCGTATTTTGCTCCGGCGTATCTTGCTTTGCCACAGAACGGCTTTGCTGTGTAACTTCTTGAGCGGTACTGCCGGAACCAATTGTATTTATGTTGCTCTTTTGTTGTTCATCAATACGATTTTGCTGTTTGATTTCCGTATTTTTTTGTGGAGCCTTTGTTGTTTTTTCAATGCTCCCCACTTGAACTGTGGGCAGCGTCAGCGTCACCGTGCCGTTCGGACTGTCAATAATTTTAGAATTGGCGGGTTTTGGCTGTGAATTTTGGGAGTTTTTTCCCTGTATCTGCGTAATGCTTTGCGTGGCAGTGCTTTTTTGTTTACTCCCAAGTGGCGGTGACATTTGCGCATGGATGCTTTGTCCGGAAAGCGTACCCGGTGTGGTACGGGGTTTAGTGACCCTTGCAGGTACGGGCTCTTTATTAATGTAGTCAATGACGCTTGTTACAACGGGTGCCAGCGGCGTGTCTTTGACCACATTTTGTACTGTATTTTGCACTGTTTGCACGATGGCTTTTTGTTCGGCTTTGTCACGGCTTAACCAATATGTTCCGCCCACAGTGAGTGCTACTGCAAATAAGGTTATGATACTAAGCGTAAGTATTCCGGAGCGGTTTTTGGTAGGACTTGTGACATTGTCAAAAGGCTTTTGAATATTTTTTGACATACAAACCTCAAGTTTCCGTAAAAATTATGTGTAAAAATTATGTGTAAAAATAATGATGCAGAGGCTACATTGTGCGTAAGCTTTCAGAACTATGAATGACTTTCGTGTTTTTGTCTAGAACATTTTTCCATGTCAAATTTGAGCCGGCAATACAGTCGGTGTGTGTATAATGCATGAAAATCTGAGTATTTAGTTCACTCGTTGATGGCAACCCAAACTTTTTTTATTGCGCAAAGCGGCTTGGGTTATGACATAGGCAGTGTGTGAGCCGTGGAAGAGTTGAATGAGCGGCGGAGAAATGTGGGTGTGGCGATAAAAATCATGAATATGCCGAGAAAGTTCACGTAAGTCTTGGAAAGCTCTGCGTAAACGTGCGCTATTTCGGCTAATGCCCACGTAATTCCACATAGTATGCCGAATTGTGGCCCAATCTTGGGCAATGAGTGCCGGATCGTCATTTTTTTCACGCCCCAGATGCTCCCAATCGGGTATGGCGCCGGCAAGGCTTGTGCAGATATTTTCTTCACCTCGACTGCGAGCTGCAATATCCTTTGCCGCAACATGACCCCAAGTCAACGCTTCGAGCAGGGAGGTGCTGGCGAGGCGGTTTGCGCCGTGTACGCCGGTGCAGGCGCATTCACCAATGGCGTATAAGCCTTGCAATTCTGTTCTGCCAAGGAGATCCGTTAAAATGCCGCCGCAAAAATAATGCGCTGCCGGTACTACGGGGATGTGGTTCTTGCGGATGTCCACACCGATATTGGCGCAGTTTTTGAAAATGGTGGGGAAGCGTTTTTCAAGGTCTTGTTCAATGGGGGCGGCATCCAAAAATAGGCATGGTGCTCCGCTTGTAAACATTTCATTGACCATGGCTTGGGAGACTATATCACGGGGCGCAAGGTCTTTGCGTGCATCGTATTTGTGCATGAAAGCATTGCCTTCTGCGTCCAAAAGCACTGCACCTTCACCCCGCATTGCTTCGGTAATTAGCTGACATTGTTTGTGTAATTTGCTATAAAGTGCAGTGGGATGGAATTGTACAAATTCCATATTGGCAAGAGCTACTTGTGCTCTGTGTGCCATGGAGATGGCTGAGCCCACAGAAGACGGCGAGTTGGTTGAGTGTAAATAGACGCCGCCGACTCCGCCGCTGGCGAGAATTGTCCACGGAGCCAGTAATGTTTGTACTTGTCCGATATTATTATTGTAGACATAAGCACCTGCGCAGCGATTTTCCACACGATAGCGATAGTCTGAGCGGCGCCCATGATGGCGGCTTGTCAGTAAATCAATGGCATAGCATTGCAACATGCAATCGATGCGTGGATGTTCTTGCACGGCAAGGGTGAGTGCTTGCATTATGGATGCGCCGGTGTAATCGGCTGTATGCAAAATACGTGCTTTGCTATGGCCTCCTTCTCGAGTCAAGTTGAAGTCATTGTGCTCATTTTTAGAAAAAGGAACGGATACCCTTTGCATAAGAACGTGCTCAACCACCCTTGGCCCTTCGGCGCATAGGTATTTAACAGCCTTTAAGTAGTTGAAATTATGACCGGCGGTGAGGATGTCTTCTTCGAGGGCTGCGGGGTCACTGTTGTCACCGGCTTGATAGATGATGCCACCTTGTGCCAATTCCGAATTACCGCCACCAAGATTTTCTTCCGATGAAATCAGGAGGACATTCACCCCCAAATCAGCAAGAGTGAGGGCGGCAGTGCAGCCCGCTATACCTGAACCTATGATGAGTACTTGGCTATGTCGGCGTATTTCCATATTTTTCTCGAAAGCTGTGTTGAGGTTGTTCTTTATTGACTTGTGTTAACCTTCGTAACGCACAAGGTAGCTAATGGCAATGGGAAAATAAGCCCGAAAAAAAATATTTTGGGTAAAACACCTTGATTGATGTAAGCCTTGACATATTTGCAGTCCATAGGCATA
>CAYJHK010000036.1:0-12331 GCA_964369515.1 uncultured Desulfovibrionaceae bacterium | reverse complement strand
CATATTTCGCACATAAAGCTATATAAGAAAATAATTGTGCAGAGGTCTTATATCAAGGGTCGACAAAGTTTTGCGCTGATGTTATGATAATCATTTAGAATTTATATTACACACATTTCAGTCAATGTTCATTATGTTGCATTTGGGTACTTGGGGAAATATATGAAAAAAGCTTTAATTACAGGTATTACAGGACAAGACGGAGCGTATTTGGCACGTTTTCTCTTGGAAAAAGGCTATGAAGTCCACGGTATAAAACGCCGCTCTTCTTTATTTAATACGCAGCGGATTGATGATATTTATCAAGCTGTACACAGCGGCGATCGCCGTTTTTTCTTGCATTACGGTGATTTAACTGATAGTGCCAATTTGGTGCGCTTGGTTCAGAAAATTCAGCCCGATGAAATTTATAATCTTGGTGCACAAAGTCACGTGCAGGTATCTTTCGATGCGCCCGAATATACCGCCGATGTGGTGGGGCTTGGCACTTTGCGTGTCCTTGAGGCGGTGCGTTTATTGGGGCTTGATCAAAAAACCCGTATATATCAAGCCTCTACCTCCGAACTCTACGGCTTGGTACAAGAAATGCCGCAATCAGAGAGCACGCCTTTTTATCCACGTTCGCCTTATGCCGTGGCCAAATTGTACGGCTATTGGATTACGGTAAATTATAGAGAAGCTTATGGTATGTATGCTTGCAACGGTATTCTCTTCAACCACGAATCACCCATGCGAGGTGAAACCTTTGTAACACGCAAAATCACCCGTGCTTTGCCCCGCATCATTCTTGGTTTGGAGAATTGCCTATATATGGGTAATATCAACGCCTTACGAGACTGGGGACATGCCAAGGATTATGTGCGCATGATGTGGCTCATGTTGCAACAAGATAAGCCCGAAGATTTTGTCATTGCGAGTGGTGAACAACATTCGGTCCGTGAACTCATTGAGATATCAGCTAAAATATTAGGGCTTTCGCTGGAGTGGCAGGGCGAAGGAGTGCACGAAGTCGGTACGGTGGCAAGCTTTGACGAAGGCGCATTGTTGGCATTGCTCGAAAAACAAATGCAAGGAGAAAATTCTTCCACGAAATCTGCCTTTATTGACGATACCATGCGTAACATACGCCACAATAAAAATTTGCAAAAGGGTAGTGTGCTGGTGCGCATTGATGAACGTTATTTCCGTCCCACCGAAGTGGAAACATTGCTCGGACATGCCGCCAAAGCAAAGGAAAAATTGGGCTGGGTACCGCAGATATCCTTCGCAGAGCTTGTACAGGAAATGGTGGAAGAAGATTTCGCCGGCGCAAGGCAAGATAGCCTATGCATCCAAGCCGGCTTTGTTGTGCCCACTGTGCAAGAGTAGAAAGCAGCGAGGGCGTTATGCCCTGCTGCTCTCTTTCTTGATAAACTTTGAGATTGTTACGTTTTAAATATGTGCGGCGTCGATGAGCAGCTTAGTGTATTGCTTTTCGGGGTGTTCAAAAAGTGTTTTTGTATCATTATATTCTACAATTTCCCCCTGTTGCATCACAACGGTGGAGTGGCATAGTGAACGTACCAGCATTAAGTCATGGGTGATAAATATGCAGGCAAGACGCAATCTTTCCTGTAAGTTTTTAATGAGGCTTATTATTTGAAATTGGGTATTTCTATCCAATGATGACGTGGGTTCATCAAAAATAATACAGGCCGGTTGCATAATTAAGGCTCGTGCGATGCAGATGCGCTGGCATTGACCGCCGGAGAATTCATGGGGATAGCGATGTACAATGCTTGGGTCAAGCTCCACTTCTTCCATGGCTTTCGCCACCTTGGCTGCAATAATTTGCTCATCTGTTATACCGTGGGCACGCAAGCCTTCGGCAATGCAATCATAGACACTGAGGCGAGGATTGAGGGCGGCTAAGGGGTCTTGGAAAACCACTTGCAGTTTTTGACGTATGCTCCGAAGCTCCTTGGGCTTGAGACCTTGTAGGTTTGTGCCCATGAAATCAATGTTTCCTTGCGAGCTGATGAGTCGCAGCAGTGCAAGTCCAAGGCTTGTTTTCCCCGAGCCGCTTTCGCCCACAATGGCGAGGCATTCACCTTGTTTAAGCGTAAAAGATGCTTTGTTTACACCAAGATGCACGGCTTGTTTTTGCCAAAACCAAGCTTTGCCAAGGTTATAGGCTACGCTTACGTCATGTGCTGCAAGTACCGTGGGGGCATTTGTATCTTGCTGTACAGGAACATCATCGGCATCATTTGGCCTTTGCATAAGCATTTGAGAATATGCATGTTTTGGGGCAGAGAATATGTCTTGCGCCCTTCCTTCTTCCACGACTTTTCCGTTTTGCATAACGCAAAGGTCATCTGCCAATGAGCGCATCATCATAAGATCGTGACTGATAATGATGAGCGAGACTTGATCTTTGATGGAGCGCAACAGTTCCACCACTTGAAGTTGTATGGCCGCATCCAGTGCCGTGGTGGGTTCGTCGGCAATCAAAATGTCCGGTTCCGCTATAAGCGACATGGCTAGCATGGCTCTTTGCCTTTGTCCGCCGGAGAGTTGGTGCGGAAAGGAGTGGGCGATGCGTTCGGCATCCTTTAGACCAAGTTTCTCGAGTAATTCAAGCGTTTTGTTGTTGATTTCCTTCGCTGAATACTTTGAGTGCAGTGCGAGTGTTTCGCCTATTTGTCTCCCGACACGGTGCAAGGGATTGAATGCGCTTAATGGGTCTTGGAAGAGCATGGATATGTGTCTGCCACGTATTTTTTGCATGAAATCGGCGTTGGTTACGGGAAGATTTTCACCCTTAAAGTTTACTGTACCATTTGTAAGGTGTATGCCGGCAGCAAAAATTCCCATCAGTGCCTTGGCGGTGAGTGATTTGCCGGAACCGCTTTCGCCAACAACTCCCAGCACTCGCCCTTGACGCAGGGTCAAGTCTACGTTATGCACCAGTTTTTCCACTTGCACAGTCTGCCGAAGATAGGCAAAACGTGATTCCATGCAGATATTTTTGGCTTCAAGGATTATGCGACCGTTATCAGACATTGAGCTTGCCTCCATTGGGGTCAAAGGCATCACGTATAGCTTCGCCTATAAATACAAAAAGGCAGAGCAGTCCGCCAAGTACAATAAAGGCAGAAATGCCAATCCACGGTGCGTGCAAATTGTTTTTGCCTTGAGCTAGCAAATCCCCAAGCGACGGTGAGCCGGGAGGGAGGCCAAAGCCCATAAAGTCCAAGGAGGTCAAGGTGGTAATGGCTGCGCTAAATATGAATGGAAGGTAGCTTATGGTGGCTACCAATGCGTTTGGTAAAATGTGGCGCACAATGATGAAGCGATTTTTGACGCCAAGGGCTTCGGCTGCCCGCACATAATCCAGCGCGCGGCAGCGCAAAAATTCAGCTCGCACCACATGAACAAGGCTCATCCAGCTGAAAAGTATCATGACAATGAGCAACCCCCAAAAAGAGAGCGCCATCATGCTTGAAAGGATTATCAAGACGTAGAGCGTGGGAATTCCTGACCAAATTTCCATGAAACGCTGGAAAATCAAGTCGACTTTACCGCCAAAATACCCTTGCACTGCGCCTGCACCTATGCCCACGATACTGCTTACGCCGCACAGCGCAAGACCAAAAAGCATGGAGATGCGAAAGCCGTATAAAATGCGTGCAACCATGTCTCGCCCTTGGTCATCGGTACCAAGCCAGTTTGTGCCCGATGGCGGCGCAGGATAGTTTGTAAGTGCGTAATTGACCGTATTGTAGGAAAAACGGACGGGCGGCCATAGTATGAAGCCGTCTTTGTTGATGTTTTCCTGAATGAAGGCATCGTGATAATTGGTGTGAATGGGTAAGATACCGCCAAAAATTGTTTCGGGATAGTCCTTGGCAATGGGAAAGTACCACTCGTTTTTGTAGGAAATAAACAGAGGTTTATCATTGGCCACAATTTCTGCGCCAAGGCTGACTATGAAAAGAGTCAAGAGTATCCACAGTGAATACCAGCCACGGCGGTGCGCCCGAAATGCTGCAAGTTTTCTCTGTGTTTGCGGAGAAAGAGACATTATTTTCCTCTGCCTTCAAAGTTAATTCTTGGGTCCACTATGGAGTAAGTTACATCGGAAAGAATACGCATTCCAAGCCCAAGTAAGGTGAAAATATAGAGGCTGGCAAACATGACAGGATAATCTCTGGTCATGGCTGCTTCAAAGCCAAGCAATCCCAAACCATCCAAGGAAAAAATCACTTCAATGAGCAAGGAACCGGTGAAAAACATACTCATAAAGGCTGTGGGAAAGCCGGCAATGACAATGAGCATGGCGTTACGAAAAATATGCCCGTAAAGCACCTTTTTCATGGGCAAGCCCTTGGCAAGGGCAGTGGTTGCGTATTGCTTGTGGATTTCCTCCAAGAATGAGTTTTTGGTCAAGGTGGTTAAGGCCGCAAAGCCACCCACGGTGAGAGCTGTGAGAGGTAATGCCATATGCATAAAATAATCGCCGATTTTACCAAGCAAGGACAGCTCGTGAAAATCTGCCGAAACAAGCCCACGCAGAGGGAAGATATTCCAATAGCTTCCGCCGGCAAAAAGCACGATAAGTAATATGGCAAATAAAAACCCCGGAATGGCATCGCCGATGATGACCAACGTCCCCGTTACGGAGTCAAATTTACTTCCATGCTTTACGGCACGTCGAATGCCGAGGGGAATGGAGATAAAATAAATGAGTAGGGTGCTCCAAAGTCCCAGCGAAATGGATACGGGCAAGGAATCACCAATGAGTTGCATGACGCTGCGTCCCTTAAAAAAGCTATCGCCGAAATCAAAGGTCAGATAGTCGCCGAGCATTATTATGAAACGTTCGCCCATGGGCTTGTCAAAGCCGTACATCTTTTCAACTTCAGCGATGAGTTCTGGCTGTAGACCCCGTGCACCCTTGTAGAAAGAGTCCTTGCCGTCACCAAGCGTACTTTGCCCTGTGTTTTGACTTACATCCGCCCCTTGACCGCCAAGTCTTTGCATGTGGGAAGAGTCTTTCCCCTCAAGCTTGAGCAGATATTGCTCCACGGGGCCGCCGGGGGCTGATTGGATAATAAAGAAGTTTAGGGCTATTATCCCCAGAAATGTGGGGATAAGCCATAAGATTCGACGGAAAATATAGGCACTCATTATTGCTTGCCGTACCCTGTGTTTGAGTTATGCAACTTTTTTTCAGCTTCCGGGTTAATCCACCACGAAAGAAAATCGACTCCGGCCACGGGCGCAACGTTGCTTTTGCTGAATTTATTCCAATAAGCCACCCTTTGCTTGTCAAAGTACCAGCCGGGGATGACATAATGCCCCCAGAGTAGTACCCTGTCCATAGCCCTGGTAACATTGATCAATTCTTCTCGATTTTTGGCAGAGATGATGCGCTCCACCAAGGCATCGACAACAGGCGACTTTACGCCGGCATAGTTGCGAGCACCCTTGGTATCGGCGGCATGGGAACTGAAATAATAGCGTTGCTCATTGCCCGGGCTATTGGACTGCGACGCTCCTGCATAAATCATGTCGTAATCATATTCACGCACTCGGTTTACATACTGCGTGGGATCTACAATGGTTACGTGCATGGTTATGCCAAGACGTGCCAAATTTTCACGAAAAGGCAAGGAAACACGTTCAAAGGTTTTACCGTCCAAGAGTAGGGTAAATTCCAGCTTTTCGCCCTTGGCGTTGCGCATGGAACCGTCTTTTAACGCCCAACCTGCTGCTTGTAACTCTTGTAAAGCTAAGCGCATTTGCTCACGAATATTGCCGTCACCCTTGTTGGTTGGGATGACAAACTTTTCGGTGAAAATCTTTTCCGGCAATTGATCTTTGTAGGGCATGAGGATGGCTTTTTCTGCATCGCTTGGCAAAGCTAAGGAGGCCAGCTCACTGTTGGTGAAAAAGCTGTATGAACGAGAATATGCGTTATAAAAAAGTGTTTTATTGCTCCACTCAAAGTCGAACAGGCGTGCTATGGCTGAGCGTACCCTGACATCTGAAAACACGGGACGGCGAGTATTAAAGAAAAATCCTACCATGCCTTGCGGAGAATGTGTTGCCACCTCTTCACGCAGGATGTGGCCTTGCTCAACAGCCTTACCGGTATAGGCCGTGGCCCAATCCTTGGCAATGTTTTCAAAAAAAACATCAATTGCGCCGGCTTTGAAGGCTTCTCGTGCCACTGTTTGGTCACGATAGTATTCGATGGTGACAGTATCGAAATTGTTGCGCCCCTTAGCCTCAGGCAAGTCCTTTGCCCAGTGATCTTCAACCCTTGCGTATTCAATGGAGCTTCCGGGATCAAGTTTTTTGATGCGGTAGGGACCGCTTCCGAGGGGGGGGGTGAGGGTTGGCTTGGAGAAATCCTTGTCTTGCCAATAGTGCTTTGGAAATACCGGAAGCTGACTCAAGATAACCGGCAGTTCTTTATTGTTTTTTTCCTTAAAGGTGAAGCGTACCGCCAGTTTATCCAGCACTTCTACCTTGTCAACAGAGGCGTAATATTGCTTAATGCTTGGTGCGCCTTTTTCCATCAGCACGGAAAACGAAAAGGCCACATCTTCAGCTGTGATGGGTTTTCCGTCATGAAAGCGAGCCTTGGGGTTGATATGAAAGGTAACATAGGATTTATCATTGGCTACGGAAAATTTTTCTGCAATGAGTCCGTGTACTTCCGAAAGTCTATTGTCAGGGACATTTTGTCCTAGGGTTTCATAGACAAAGGTGCTTATCCCTCCGGCACTGATGCCGCGCGCAATAAAGGGATTTAAGGAGTCAAAGCTGCCTGTGGAATGCAAACGCAAACTGCCGCCCTTGGGTGCATCGGGGTTAACGTGGGGATAATATTGCTTATTCCATTTAAAACTTGGCTTTCCGTCAATGGTTAAGGTGTCTGTGGTAACTTCACCGGCAAAAGCAAGCGGGCTGTTTAAAAAAGTTACCATGCAAAAAAGAGCCAAATATAATATTCGCATAAATATCCTTCATTGTAGAGATTTTAATGGTCAGATTTTATGTTACCGCTCACGCCATCACACGATATGACGTGCAGTTAAATTTATTTAGGCGTGAGGGCAACGATTAATATGTATGTTGATTGGTTGTGAATTCAATATGGGCTATAGCTTCTTAAGGAGCAATTCATTTACCAAAGCCGGGTTGGCCTTGCCCTTGGTTGCTCGCATAACCTGTCCCACAAAAAATGACATAAGTTTAGTTTTTCCGCCACGATATGCCTCAACTTCCGTGGGATTTGCCGCAAGGATTTCGTCAATGCTTTGTTCGAGTGCGCCGCTGTCGGAAATTTGCACAAGCCCTTTTTCTTTCACAAATTTCTCAGGCATTGCACCGGAGGTAAACAATTCCGAAAAGCAATCGTTGGCGATTTTAGCAGAAATAAGCCCCTCGTCGATGATGCGTGCAAGGTCGGCTAGGGCGGCCGGAGTCATGGCCATGTCTTGGATTTTTTGCTCAGTGGTATTGAGTTCTCGTAAAAGCGCACCTAGAACTAGGTTGGCAATGCGTGAAACTTTAACCTTTGGCGCAGCTGCCAAGGCCGCTTCAAAAAAATCCGCCAAGGCTTTATCGGCGCAGAGCGTTTGGGCATCCACTTCTTGCAAGCCCAATGTTTGACAAAAACGGGCAATGCGTGCTTTGGGCAATTCGGGCAGACTTTTTTCCCATGCGCTGAGCTCTTCCGGTAAAATGGTGATGGGCAAAAGGTCGGGGTCGGGGAAGTAGCGATAATCGTGGGCTTCCTCTTTTGAACGCATGGACTTTGTAATGTTTTTCACACTGTCATACAGACGTGTTTCTTGCACAATAACTTCATTGTCTTCAAGCAAATCGTGCTGACGGGCGATTTCATATTCGATGGCCTTTTGTACATGCCTGAAAGAATTTAAGTTTTTTAGTTCAGTGCGTGTGCCGAAGGGTGTTCCCGGTTTGTGTATGGATACGTTGGCATCACAACGGAAGCTGCCTTCTTCCATGTTTCCGTCACTTATGCCAAGGCAAGTCACTATGGCGTGCAGGGATTTTAAGTAGGCCACAGCTTCTTCTGCGCTGCGCATATCCGGTTCCGAGACGATTTCCACCAACGGCGTACCGGCACGGTTCAAATCCACGAAACTGACATTTTCATGGCTGTCATGTATATTTTTACCGGCATCGTTTTCCAGATGAATGCGTGTTATGCCTATGGTTTTAACTGTTTTTTCGTTTTCACCAAGGGAAATTTCCAGCCGCCCGTGCTCACAGACGGGCTTGTCGAATTGTGAAATTTGATACCCCATGGGTAAATCAGGGTAAAAGTAGTTTTTCCGTGCAAAAATCGAAGAGAGGTGTACGGTACACTGCGTTGCAAGACCTATCTTTGCGGCATACTCCACAGCTTTTGCATTGAGCACAGGCAAAACTCCCGGCATACCCGAACACACCTCACACACGTTGGCGTTGGGATTTTCACCAAATTTTGTGGAGCAAGCGCAAAACAATTTTGAATGTGTTGCCAGCTGTACGTGGACTTCCAAACCGATGACGGCTTCATAAGTTGCCATATATTCCAATTCCTCCCTTGAGCGGTACAATAATAATAGTCACAAAATAGCGCAAGTCAACTTAGAGCTTATCCGTAAATAACGTATCGTGGACGATTACTGCGTCAAAGCTCATTTTTCCTCAGGTCGAGTACCAAAAGACGTACACTCCCTTCGTAAAAATGCACTTTTCCTTGTACTCGCCTCACGCTACATTTATTTACGGACAAGCTCTTAAGCATATCTTCGTAAGTATTCCATAAATAAATTCTTCACAAAGAGCTGAACTCCATGAATAATAAGCCGAATTTATTTGTACGGCGAACTATGCTCTGTAACTTGAGACGAAAAGCTCGTTTATTTAAATGCGAGCATCAAAAAATTTGCCAATGCCGTAATTATCCCGTCGGAAAAACTTTTCCTTATCCGGGCCTATAATTTGCATTTCGGGGTAAGATTTTTGCACATCAATGGCGATACGCATTTCCTTGGTGCAGCCTGTGGAGAAAGTAGAATCCTTTCCTGCCCACGCCGGTGAGACTTTGCGCCCGAGCAGTGCGAAGCTGTCTTCTATGTCCTGCACCGTTTGGAAACGCCACACGTCAATATAGCCGCTGCGTTGCACACGTTCCCACATATACATGAGGTCATCGCCGTCCATGCCATCGGGTAACTGTTCGGCAGGATTGACAATAAATGTAGAGTCCAGTTTATCTCGCAAGTGCCGCACAAAGGTATGCACAAGCTCGATGGCAACGCTTTCTTGCCCCGGTATGCTGCCGATAACACAAGAATAAAACATAACAGTCTTGCCTTTTTTGTGTGCTTTACGCATTTGTGCAATAATACCTTCGGCACGATCACGGATTTCACCTTCGGTAAGCTTGCGCACATGGCGAGCACGAGCTTTAGCCTTTACGTGGTACTCACCTTTTTCATCGACCCAATAACTCACAATATCTCTTGTAAACAGCTGGGAGTTTTGGATAAGAACGTCGGCGTTACGCAAACCTTTTGCAAGAATTATATCTGCTTCCTTCCATGCTCTGGCAAAGACAACGTTGGTGCGATACAGGTTAAGTCGCTCTCGTGTACCGTCTTGGATAACCAGCATACTTGATTCAAGTAGGCAACGTAATAGCTTGTTTTTGCTTATGTTTTGTTCTCGTAGAATGGTTGCGCCACTCAAAAGATCTTCGATTATTGCGTCGGATTCCACATCTTGAAGGCAGGGGCTGTAAAAATAAAAACCACTTTTCAAGGCCACAATTACTTTATGTCCCATGCGTTGTAAACGCTTGAGTAAGGCCATGTCAAATACAAAACCACCCGTGGTGTCCGGCAAGAATAAAATTGTTTTGGAACCATCTTTTTCTGCGCCAAGTAAGGTGAGGAAGGGATCGAGGGTTTCCGTATTTTTAGGGAAAAGCTCACTCCACTCCAGAGGCGAAGGTGTTGCGTGTAAAATATTCCGTGAAGCAGCAGAAAGGTACATTAGTCGTGATATTTCAATGTTATTAATTTCATCACGCAAATGAGAAAGATTAACGGAACATGCAAAATTTTGCGGCGCACGGTAAAGTGCTTGCTGTAAGGAGCTTGACGTAAAAATATCCAGTGCCTTGGCATTGGCATTTTGCTTCAGTTCATGCCACGGGTCTTCAATGCCGGTCTGCGCTGCCAAAAGGCTGGTCATGCGCTTCATAAAGCGTGAGGGGAGAATATTGTGACTTTTAATGAGTTGGCGATAGCGTGTACGGCACAGCGCAAGTACCCTTTGCTTTTCGCTACGTGGGAGGGGTAGGGTGCGCAGGACTTCAATAATAGTGCGCCAACCACGCCAGTAGTGCCGGTGTAATTCCTTACTTAAGCGAGGCTGATAAATAAGTTTGAATACTTCATCCGAGCAAGGGATGTATACTTCGTCTTTTTCAAGTGCCACCATGAAGGCTATTTGTTCCGGCGAAGCAATAATTTTTTCATTCATATGATAGGCATAATTATTTTCTATCATAAAATTATACAGCCATGCATCAAAAAAAACGTTGTCATGTAACTTTACTTGACGATTATTTTCTATTGTTGGTAGTGAGTTCATTATGTTCTCCATGTTAAGAATGAATGTTATTTGTATAAATCATTGCAAACCTTGGATAAAGCCACGTTCACGTAGGGGGGTGAAGTAACGGTCTTCTTGAATACGGATAAAGTGTACAGCTTCCGGGATGGAAAAAACTTCAATAATGTCATCAGTGATTAAAGGGTAAATTTCTTGCCCGTCTATGGTTAAAAATGTTTCGGTGGAGCTTTGATTTAAGCTTATGCGTACCGGCATACTTTGGGGGAGAACCATGGCCGGAAAATTGCAAAGGTAGGGGCAGATTGCTGTAATTAATATAGTGTTGTTAGCAGGATGTACCAAGGGGCCTCCGGCAGATACAGCATAGCCCGTAGAACCGACAGGCGAGGATACAATTATGCCGTCAGCACGCAATTTACCGATAAGCTCTGCATCTACGCTCACATCAAGGGAAATAACCCGTGACATGGCGCCACGATTAAGCACCACATCATTGATGGCATGACCTTGAGCAAATAGGTTGTTATTTCGGTACACTTGCCAACCAAGCGCCATGCGCTTTACCAGAAGATGTCTGCCCTCGAGAATTGCCGTAAGCCCTTCTTGCCAATGTTCACTTTCAAGGTCGGCTAAAAAGCCCACACGCCCAAAATTTATACCCACAAGGGGAATGGGGGTATCCACAAAGGCTCGAGCCACACCTAACATGGTTCCGTCGCCGCCAAGTACAATGGCAAGGTGCAAATTGTGCTGTTTTAATTTTTGTATATCGCTCAAATTTTCCGGTGAAAAAACTTTATGCCCTAAGCTCAAAAGCCATTCAGCAATGTCACCGGCGAGTTTTAAAGCACCGATATTGTGCATCTTTGTTATTACAAGGATATGCAGGGGGGTAAAGATAAACGGACTGTCCATGCAGGGAGTCTAGTGTAAAATTCCAAAAAGCTCAAGATATTTATGGGAGCCTGCGTAATTCATTTGAAATACGTTATATATGCAGAAAATGGGGGACTTATATGAAGAAAATGCCGGAGATATGAGCAGAAGCTACATTTTCCGGCATTTTTTTGAACATAAAACGAAGCTTTCAGCTATGGCTGATTATTTAGCTTCCCAAAGACCATGTAAATTACAGTATTCACGGACTCTTATGTCTTCAGGCTTGCAGTCAGGGCATGGCAGTTCCACAACTGTCTCATCGCTATGATCAAGGAAATGAATGATTTGCTTCTTTCCTTTTATGACTTCAATCCAATAGATGTAATGACCTTCGGCATTGGCATGTAGCTTGGATCCAACACTAATTTTGACGCCCTTATCCGTTTTTTCCACAACGGGCAGATGGGTTTCAACAGCGCCGCTTTGATTGGATTCGTCAAGCTTTAGCATGGGAGTATCGCAACAGGTCAGCGTAGAAGGGCCGCCCTGCATAACCTGCACAACTGTTTTACACACATCACATTTACACACATCAAATCTTTCTGACATAATGTCCTCCATATTGAACATTTTTGAAAATGACTGACACGAAACAGAGCAAAGAACGTATTGCCCATGGTGCTATTATTAGAATGTAATCTTCAAGTCTGTCAAGTATTTTTATAGGCAAAATGCCACGTGATTCCCACGTGATTCTAATTTGCCCTGAACAACTCTTGAGTCTTGACATTCACCTAAA
>CAYJHK010000035.1:0-12630 GCA_964369515.1 uncultured Desulfovibrionaceae bacterium | reverse complement strand
GGGGGAGGAGACCTTTTTCCAAAAAGGTCCCTCCCCCAAGAAAATTTTTACAAAAATAGAATCACGTGGTAAAGCTAGAAAAGGTCTAAAAATTTTCTTGAAAAAAAATGCAAAGCAATGCATGATGTTTGCGAAAAGTGCGTGTGATAAGCATATCTTCATAACATATTCGACAATTAAAACTCCACTAACAGTTCGAATTACATGAATAATAGCTCATTTTTACTCATTGAAATATGTTCTCATTTTTCTTGAGCGCACTGCCGATATTTGCGTTTTAAGGCAGGCAGCAAGGAATTTTAGAGAAGAACACGTTGCTATACGCATTGATTTTATGAAAAAATATAGGGGAATATAATGGAAGTGAGTTTTTTTTCTATGATTGCAGAGGCAAGCATTGTGGCCAAGGCCGTGCTTGCCGTGCTGGTTATTATGTCCATAGTCTCGTGGGCGCTTATGCTTCAAAAATGGTTCATGCTTGGGGCTGCCAAGAAAAAAGCCATTGAGGGGCTTGATCGCTTTGAAAGAGCTAATGACTTACGAGGAGCGGTGCAGTCTCTTGGTTCGGATCCAGCCTCGCCTCTGTATTATGTTGCGCATCAAGGTGTTTTGGAATTCAATAAATCCAAGGAAATGGGCAATAGTTCTGATATTGTGGTGGACAATGTGAGCCGCTCTTTAACCCTTGGTGCCAGTAGTGAAGTGAGCCGTATGCAGCATAAGCTTTCGCTCTTGGCAACTACAGCCAATACAGCCCCCTTTATCGGTCTTTTTGGTACGGTATGGGGAATTATGAGTTCGTTTCAATCCATCGGATTGTCTAAATCCGCTTCGCTTGCCACGGTGGCACCGGGGATTTCCGAGGCACTGGTAGCCACAGCCATCGGCTTGGCGGTGGCTATTCCGGCAACGGTGGGCTATAATATCTTTTTGGGGCGTCTTACCGAAATCGAAACCATGCTGACAAATTTTGCCGGCGTTTTTCTTAACAGGGTGCAGCGTGAATTACATGCCAATCGTAGCACGCCACGGGCATAAGGGGGAAGCATTATGGGAGCAAATGTAGGTAAACAGGGAAGTTTTGTGGCTGACATCAACGTGACGCCTTTTGTGGACGTTATGTTGGTGCTTTTGATTATATTTATGGTAGCAGCCCCCATGATGAGTGAAGGGCTTGATGTGGATTTGCCACAAACCAAGAGCGTGGATGTATTGCCGACAGAAAGGGACAATCTCATTTTGACGGTGCGCAAAGACGGGGCGGTTTTTTTGGATGAATATAAAGTGGAGTTGTCCGACCTTGAAGTCAAGCTTACGGAGCTTGTGAAGGCGCAGAACAAAGGTCTTTTTTTGCAGGCTGATAAGGATGTTCCCTATGGTGTTGTGGTGGAAGTTATGGGACAGATAAAAGCGGCCGGCATTGAAAAACTCGGTGTTGTGGCAACACGAGCTGAGGCCGGCGGAGCGCAATAGGTAACGTATGCATTTCTTAGCATATACACTCTCCATTGTTTTGCATGTTGCTTTTTTTGTGGGGGCATATTATTTACCGCAGGGTAAGAACAATGCTCTTTTGGAAGATGCCGTGCTTATTTCCTTGGTTGACGGTGAAATAAGCGGCAATGAGCTTCCTTCGCCCATCTTGGGTGCTGCCGGACTGCCCGGAGAAAAAATTGCTCCTTCATTAGAAACTGAAAATCAGTTGCAAAAGGCTGTGGAGGGCGATAAGGATTTACCTCAAGAAAAACCCAAGGAAATCCCCAAGGAAATTCCGGAAGAAGAAAAGCCGAAAGAGGAAAAGCCTGAGGCACCCAAATTAGAGGAACCCAAGCCTGCGCCTCTTCCCAAGCCCGAAGAAAAAAAACCGGAACCCGAAAAGGCTGAAATAAAGGAAAAGCCAAAACCCAAACCAAAACCAAAACCCGAGGAAAAGCCGAAGCCTAAACCAAAAGAAAAGCCGAAAGAGAAACCTAAGGAGAAACCCAAGCCAAAGCCGGAACCAAAGCCCAAGCCAAAACCAAAGCCCAAGCCGGAGCCGAAGACGAAGAAAAGCACACCCGGAGCCAAGACAGATCCTGTGGCACGAGCTTTAGCCGAAGCAAAGCGCAATGCAGGTGGCTTTAGAGGCGGAGGCGGAGGTGCCGGAAGGGGAACCGGCGGCGGCGGACTCAGTGCCGTATATATGGGACAGGTATTGCAAGCCGTAAAGCCGCATTGGGATTATGAAACGGCAACGCGCGTCAATCATGTGGCCGAGGTGCGAGTGCGACTCAATTCACGAGGCGATGTGCTCAGTGCCGAGCTTGAAGTGAGTTCGGGTGATATGCAATTTGATGCTTCCGTGGTCAATGCTGTTGTTCGCACGGGAGATGCGCAAATGTTTCCGGCACCGCCCACAAAGCAATATCATGATTTGATTTTAATATTTTCCCGTGAAATGTTGCAATAAACATTAGAAATAAAGGATATTCGGAGGAATGTATGAAGAAAAAAATGTTATTCTATACCCTTTGCCTGTCATTTGTGGCAGTGGCCTTAGTAAGCACGGCGCAAGCTGCTGTAAGGATAAATATTTATGGGCCGGGTACCAGTGCCATTAATCTTGCGCTGGCAACTCCCATCAGTGGGCCAAGCACCGTTGCCGGAGGACTTGCCCCGTCATTGCAAGAAGCGGTGCTCAAGAACATCGAGATTTTGCCCTTTGTGGAATTGACCAAGGAATCTGCTGTTTTGGGTGGAACGGTTATGGAGGGCTATGAGCCGCCACAATTTGACATAAAACGCTATCAAATTGCCGGTTCGGATATTGTGGTCAGCACCTATTGGCCAAGTGCCAACACCGTGCAAATGCGTGCTTTTGAAACTGCCAGCGGCCAATCTCTGTTTGGTAAGGAATATCCAAACATTAACCAAGGGCAAATTCAAGAAGTGGCCGATCTTTTCTGTGCCGATTTATTGGAAAAGCTTATCGGCAGCGGAGATCTTTTCCGCTCACGTTTGGCCTTCGTGAGAAAATTGGGCAAATTGCGTTCCGATGTGTGGACGGTGCGTCCCAACGGGACAGGTTTGCGTCAAATCAGCAGCCTTGGAGGGCAAGCCTTATCGCCTGCATGGTCGCCTGACGGGCGGTATGTCGTCTTTACGCATATTGACGGCAGATCCCACGGGCTTGGTGTTTGGGATAACGGTTCCGGCAGTGTGCAGCGCATCCGTTTTCCCGGAAATATTGTTATCGGCCCTGCGTTTACACCCAGCAATCAAGTGGCTGTGAGCCTTTCCAATGGCCCCAATCCCGACATTTTCTTGCTTAATCATTCATTTCAGCGTCAGAGTGCCTTGGAAGAGAATAACTCCATTAACGTTTCGCCAAGTTTTGATCGCTCCGGTACAAAAATGGCCTTCACTTCCAACAGACTTGGTGGGCCGCAAATTTTCTTGAAAGATTTGAACAGCGGTTCTGTGCGTCGTGTTTCCGTCAACGGTACTTACAATAGTGAAGCTTCTCTTTCGCCCGATGGTACCATGGTAGCCTATAGCCGCATGACAGATTTTGGGCACCGTATCTTTGTGCAAGACTTAAGTAGCGGTCAAGAAAAGCAAATTACCTTTGGCCCCGGCAGTGACGAACAACCTGCTTTTTGCGGCGATAGCTATTCCATAGCTTTTGCTTCCACTCGTGGGGGCGGACGAGGTATTTTTTTGACCACACGCAATGGAGCAAGCCCTAAGCGAATTAATACCGGCGGCGGTGATTCTTCCTTCCCACGTTGGGGAATTTCCAATTAATTTTTCAATTTTTTTATGCGCAAATTCATGCGCATGAATGAGTGATAAAGTTGTAACTATATAACAATATATACTTATTTTCATGAAGCCTAGGCAGCAATGTCTAGGCTTTTTTTTTTACTGAAATGTCTTCTGAAATGTTTCAGTCTTACAAAGTGCGGCTTTTTTGGCATTGTGCAGGCGTAGCGAAAAGCAGTCAGTTGAAAAAGCACCCATTCGTTACACTGTGAGAAATATTTTTACTTACTATAAGGAGGTCGTATGGGATTTGGAGGAGGATACAAAGCGCCGGCAGCACCTGTGTACACGCCGCCACCGGAACCGGAAAAGCCGGAAGTGGCAAAACCGGTCACCGAAGCGGCAACGGCAGCAAGGCAAAGTCAAAAGGATAAGGCCGCAAAGGCTACGGGCATGAGAAAAGCTGTGCTGACAAGCCCTTTGGTTGAAGCAGGGCAAGGGAGCACCAATACTAAGCTTGGACATTAACTGCTTGGGGCAATTATGGAAAATACTGTGAGTCAATGGCTACAACAGAGGTTTTCAGATCTTTTGACGGCAAGGCAAAGCTATGAGCCGGCGTGGAAAGATTTGGCAGATCATTTTTTGCCAACCCGCTATCGCAATGTGGGGACTAATCCGGATTCGTGGCGCAACATGCCCATATTGAATGATAAACTTGTGGATGCCACGGGCATTTTGGCCATGCGTACCCTTGCGGCAGGTTTGCAAGGTGGCATGACGAGCCCGGCACGCCCATGGTTTCAATTAAGCCTTGAGGACAGCGAGCTTGCAAGTCATGCGCCCATGAAACAATGGCTTATGGATGCGAGTAAGCGCATGGCGAAGATTTTCAATGCGTCTAATTTCTACAATGCCGTGCACACTTTATATGGTGAGCTTGGCACTTTTGGCACCGCTTTTATGCTCGAATTGGCTGATTTTGAACATGGTTTTCGTTTTGTGCCTTTTTGTGCCGGCGAATATTGCCTTGATATTAATGCTCGTCAGAAAGTTGATGTGGTTTTTAGGCGATTTTGTATGAGTTCACGCCAGCTTGTGCAACATTTTGGTGCAAAGCGTTTACCGGATTTTATCATGCAGAAAAATTCTTTTAGCGGCAAGGAACACAGTTATGTAGTCGTCCATGCCATTTTTCCTCGCAATGAAAGAGCCTTAGGCAAAGCATGTCCAAAGCATATGCCCTTCGCATCCGTCTATTGGCTTGAGGGGGCATATACCGGTGGGCAGGTGCACATGCTTTCCGAAGCAGGCTTTGAGGAATTTCCGGGATTTGGCGTGCGTTGGGATGTTGCCGGTAATGATGTGTATGGGCGCAGTCCGGCCATGGATGTGCTTCCGGATTCACGCATGTTGCAGCAAATGGGTATTACCATGCTCAAGGCTATCCACAAATCCGTGGATCCGCCCACGGCTGTGACGGCGCAACTTAAATCCGTGGGGCTGGATTTAACGCCGGGCGGCGTCAATTATGTGGACTCCATGCCCGGGCAAAGTCCCATGGCCGCAACACCTATTTTGGATGTGCGACCGGATATTAAGGGTGCCCGTGAGGCCATGCATGATGTGCAAAAACAAATCCAGCGTGGTTTGTATAATGATTTATTTCGTCTTTTATTGGACGGCAAAAACCAACAAATAACCGCCAAGGAGGTGGCAGTAAGGGAGGAAGAAAAGCTTATTTTACTTGGGCCGGCCTTGGAAAGACTACATTTTGAGCTGTTTATACCGCTCATTAAGCGTACATTTGCCTTGATGCGCCGCCATGACATGTTGCCGCCCATACCCACGGAATTTCAAGAGCATAAGCTGAAAGTGGAGTTTGTATCCTTGCTTGCACAAGCGCAAAAGATGGTCAGCACAGCGGCGGTGGATAGTCTTGTGGGCTTTGTGCAAAAGCTCGCCGTGAGCAAGCCGGAAGCCATCGATACTTTGCATGTCGATAAGGCCGTGGAAGAATATGCTGAATATTTGGGAGTTGCGCCCGGTATATTGCTCTCCAAGGAAGAGCGAGAGGCTGTGCGCAGCGCTCGCAAGCAAGCCGAAAATGTCGCCACTGCTCAAAAGCTAGAGCAGGAAAAGCAAAAGGTGAGTATGCAAAATCTTTCGGGAATAGCCAAGAGCGTTGAAGGGCTTTTGAAGCTTAAACTTGACGAAAATACCGTGGCAGCGGCGCTCATAAACGGAATAAAGGGCATTTCCAAACCTCAAGAAGCTGTAATGCAGCAAGAAAATGAAGTGAAAGACGTACAAGATGTACAAGAGGAAGAAGCATAATGCAAGAAAACATCTTTGAAAGTATGCACAGCAAGACTTTGGCTACGCAAAAAGCGCAAAAATCCTTTGATCGCTCCATGCGTGAGGCCATGCGTATGCTCATGGGAAATCAGGAGGGGAGGATGTTTTTGCGTTGGCTTGGAAGCGGTCAAAATGCGCAAAGTATTTTACAACTCATCATGGACTACGAGGAGGAAAGACATGGATCCTAAAGAAAAAGCCATTAACAAAAATGTTGCACAAAACCATGACACCAAAACATCGGCAACAGGCAAAAAGAAATGTGTGACATTTTTCGATGAACACGGCGCAGCGGGTCAGCATGGCGGTAAAAAAGCTTGTTATGAGCTGATTATTCCTGAAGGTATGTCCCTTAACGAAGCACAGCAGGCTATTTTTGAAGAACAAGCCAGTGAGCTTGGGCTTAACAATGCCAGTGCCCAAAGGCTTTTGGAAATGGCCGATTATAATGCACGCACGCACCAAGACGAGCACTCCAGACAAATTGCCGCTTGGGCGGAGGAAGTGCGGCGTGATAGGGAGCTTGGCGGCTCAAGTATACAAAACACCATTTCCTACGCCAAGGCCGGGCTTGCACGCTTTGACCCAGAGCATAAGCTTTACGATGTGCTGCAAGAAACAGGCTATGCCAACAATCCGCATGTGATACGCTTTTTGGCAGCCATCGGCAAGGCGCATATGGAAGATTCCGTCCTCTTTGGCAAGGCTGCTCAAACGGAAACGGCACGCCATGAACGCATGTACGGAAAATACAATAAGGAATAGCCGTATTTAGGCAAGACCATTAAAGCGTAAGGTGTTTGTTTTATAGACTTTCATTCCTAAAAACAAGGGAGACAATATGGCCAAAACACTGGGTTTAGTAACTACTTTGGCGGAAATGCAGGATTTTTACAAGAATAGTGCTGCCGGTGACATCATCGAGCTTATGAATCAGACCAATGATATTTTGGACGATGTGAAGTTTATGGAGTCCAATCAGTCGGACGGGCATTTGACACGCATTCGAACCGGTTTGCCGGAAGTCTATTGGCGGCGTTTATACAAGGGTATTCCCTACAGCAAGAGTCAGTGGACACAAGTTAAAGAGGCTTGTTCCATGATGGAAGCTCGCATGATGATTGACGAAGCCGAAGCCAATCTTTACGGCGGCAATGCTTCCAAATTCATTGACGGGGAATCCATTGCCTTTGCCGAGGCCATGCGCCAAAAGGCCGCAAAAACATTTTTCTATGGCGACTCCGACGTTAATCCCGATGAATTTAAGGGCTTGCATTTGCGCTATCCTTCAAAGACTGCGCCCAACGTGGTGGATGCCGGCGGTACCGGTGATGTGACGTCCGCTTGGCTCATTTCTTGGGGTGAGCGTAGCATTCACGGTATTTATCCAAAGGGGAGCAAGGGGGGCTTAGAGCACAAAGACCTTGGCATTCAGACCGTAGAAGACTCTGCCGGACGCCACTATGAGGCAGTGGTCAACCGTTATCAATGGACGCTGGGGCTGGCACTTCGTGATTGGCGTTCTTGCGTGCGTGTGTGTAATATTCCCGTGGCCTCTTTAACCAAGCGTAAGGGTACCAGCGGCTTTGTGGATTTGCAGCAGCTTTTTATCAAGGCCAAGAATAAAATGCCCGCAGTTTTGCGCCAAAAGGCTGTTTGGTACGCCAATGAAGATCTTATGGCCGGTATTGAGCTGCAAAGCACCGATGGCGGTAATATCCATTTGAACTATGGTGAAGCGTTTAAATCTGACGGTGTGCCCTTGTTGTTTGGGCGTCCGGTGAGGCAGTGTGATGTTATTATGTCCGATGAAACCCCATTAACATAGGAATGCGTTGAAAATGGGTAAACTACTGCGTCAGTTAAAACATTCAGACTGCTCATGTATGTCTGTATACACATCGCACCCTGAATGTTTTAATTTCCTTGTATTTCACCCATTTTGAACGCATTCAAGAGGGCTGAAAATGGGTAAACTACTGCGTCAGGCTTGCTTTTAAAAGACTTCTGCGCAATTCCTATAATTGACAAAATACATGGATGGCTTCGCGTTGCTCTCGATATCCGTAAGGTTCGTTCCTCACCTAACGGCTACGGCTTCGCCGCCCGTTGGGTCGGTCTGCGCTCGCAATGACTTTCATTATAATATCATATCATTGCGAGGAGCGAAGCGACGTGGCAATCCATGTCTTTTCAGAAAAAATTGTCCGCAGATTGTGCAGATTATAAAACTGTAATAAATGGCGCAATCTGTGGATGCAAACAACATAAAAGGAAAACACCATGATTATAGATCAAAATTTAGTATTGTTTGAAAATGACAAGACCATTGTTACGGCAACAGGTGACGCCGTGGCTTTGAATTCACTGAAAATTCCCGGAAAAGCTGAACCCATTCCCATCTTAGTCAAAGTGACTGAAGAGCTTGAAGGTGCCACGTCAGTTGCTGTGAAGTTACAACAAGCGGATAGTGAGACGGGAACCTATGCCGATGTTTCCGGTGCAAGCCTGACCATTTCCGCTGCGAACTTTGTACCGGGCTATAAAGCAGGTTGGCGTTTTCTGCCACGTTCAGTCACAAAGCCATGGATTAAACTTGTGGTAACTGTGACGGGTACAGCCACCGCCGGTAAGTTGTTTGCCTGCGTGAGTGGCTTTGAGGACGATTCCTATGAGGATGGTTTGTATATCAATAACGGTATTGTTGTCGGTTAGTGGCTTCATAGTGGCTAGTGATTAGTGGCTAGTGACTAGTGAATGTTGTGCTACCCACTATCAACTATCCACTAATCACTACGAAGTAACTGACCATCGTTAACTTCAAAAGAAGGAAATCACATGGCGAGCAGTAACGGCAAGATTACCATTTGGAATATGGCATTGGGGTTTATTGGCACTCGTACCGTGGCTTCTGAAGAGGAGAAGGTACTGGAGGCTGTGCAGTGCAAATTGTATTGGGACAGTGCGAGGCGGCAGGCGCTCAGAGATTTTCCTTGGAATTTTGCTCAGCGCAGGGCACGTCTTGGGCAAATTGTCCTGCCTGAAGGTTATGAGGAGCAGTACAGTTTTGCCTATGCCTTGCCCGGGGATATGCTGCAAGCTTTGCGTCTGTATCCGCAAGGGAAGGATTATGAGCATTTAGGCGACAAGGAAAGCGGACGCTTCATCTTGGTTTACAATGCTGTGAACAATGCGCAAGTACTGTTGTGTAATGCCGACAAAGCCGTACTTGCCTATACCGCCGACATTGAGGACGTGAGTCTTTTTGATGACCTCTTTATCATCATGCTGGCAAGAAAGCTTGCGGCCATGATTGCAGTGTCCTTGCTTAAGAACAATGCGTCACGGGTGTCGGAGCTGGAAGAGCTGTACTTGCGATCCATTCCAAGAGCCATCCAAGCTGATGCCAATGAGGGCAGAACCAAGGAGAAAACGGACACTTGGATACAAGCAAGAGGTGGATATTATGCTGAGCAATAATAATTCAAAAGTTGTATACCTTGGCAATGGCGTAGCCACAAGCTTTCCTTTCAATTTCAAGGTATGGGATGAGAGCGAATTGCTGGTGGAATGTACAGCCCCCGACGGCAGTAGCTTTACGGCTGTGGGCTTTACTGCCAAGCTCACCGAAAGTGGTGGTACCATTGATTATAGTCTAGAAGGCGAACCCTTACCCGAAGGCTACAGGCTGGTTATCTTGCGTGATATGCCCTTCAAGCAAGAAGTTGATTTGATTGCGAGCACACGCTTTGACCCCGAAGTTATTGAAACTGCGTTGGATAAGGCCACGGCAGAACGCCAAGAATTACGAGAGAAGGTTTCCCGTGCTATTTTGACCGATCCGTGGAATGACAATCCCCAAGAGCTTATTGACCAAATTTTTGAAGCAGCACGAGTGGCAAAGGAGTCGGCTCTTGACCCTCTTATTGCAGCGGGAAGCACAGAACCACGCACCATATCCGACCGCTTCGGCGATGTGGTGAATGTCAAGGATTACGGCGCCAAGGGCGATGGTATTACCGATGATACCGAGGGGGTGCAAGCGGCACTGAAGCGGGGGCGTAGGGTATATTTTCCCCACGGCGATTATTTTGTGAGTGGTAACCTACTTGATTTTCACAAGGTAGAAAAAGTAGGCGAGGGGCGCATTTTCAAAATAGACAAGGGAGTTGAATATTATTTTCACATCACACCAAGTGCACAAGATATTAATACTCTGTATTGTTCTGCTATTCCCATGGAAAACGGCGACGGATTAACGCCTTCAACGGGTATGGAATTAGATATTGCCATTGATGCTTTTAAGAACTGGCCTAAGAACAATACAGACGGCAAGCTTATTATTCAGTTAGGTGAAGGTGATTTTATATCCAATGGTATGGGTGACTCCATACTTCCAACGTTCCGTAACTCCATTACTCTTAAGGGTACATGCCAAATCAAGAGAGTGGAACAGGGAATTTCTTATAAAGCTGAGCTGATGTACTTCAAAGATGCGCAGTGTGTGGGGGATATTTATATTTATAAGGATGAAAGCACATGGAACAGCGACATTGCAGAAGGTGTATATTTCAATGAATGGTTAAGTAAGGTAACACCGGCACAAGACAGAATACATAATTATTTTTGGCGGTCAAATTGGGACGGTATGTACGGTAATATGAAGTTTGAGGAGATTTCATTTGCAGACTGGCAACCTGTGAGCGGTTCGTCATGGGGAGGTGTTGCAGCTCAAGATTCGGCAAATATAGTTTTATATCGTTGTCAATTTGTGCGTTGTTTTTATGGGGCATGGATACGGGGAGGATATATAAGAGCGGACTATTGCAGTTTTGTTTCCAATAGTACAGGTCTCATGTGTCAATATTCGGAAGCAGGAGGCGTTGTGAAGTCCCATTTTTACGATTGTGAAATAGGGCTTCATTCCGGTAGAAATTCAACAATACATTCCGATTATAACTTATTTGATACCTGCGCAAACTCATTGAAGATTATGCATAATTCAAGGGTAGCCATTGTAGGCGGACATTATACCAACTGGACTGCTCAAAACTTTTATGTATACACAAATAGTTTGGTCACAGGGGAAGAATCCGCAACCTATGGCTTTCCAACGAGTAGGGAAATGCCTTTGGCGTACTCTCATATCAACGGGATTACCACCGGTTTAGACAGAGGCCCGGCAAAATTTTTGCATTCCTACGCATACCCCCAAAAAGCAACCATTATACACACAGGAACCACAGAGCGGACATCCTTGTATCATGCGGATTACGCAAGAGTAGGCAATATTCCGGGATTTTACACATTTGTAAATGCTGAATATGTATCGACCTTAATGCTCAAGCTTACCGTTGAATGTATCTGTAATGGCGAGGGTATATATAAGCTCGACTTAAATACTGAACATTACTATGTAAATCCCATATTGCAAGCTACCATTAATTGTACACACTTTGACTATTACACGGTGGAATTTCAGCTGCGCATTCGTAAGGAGCAGCCTCTAAACACCTCTTTATTGCATGTGAGTGGGCGCACGGTCGTGAACGGTGTTTCGGGAAGGTTAACCATGTTGCCATCGGCTGCGCCGACTGCCGCCTTTCCCGTGAATACTGACAGAAACCTTTTGAGATTGTACGCAACTTTAGGAGATCCGGGTCAGACGTTTACACTCCTTGGGTATCACTCTGAACTCTATTCTATTTAATAATAAAAGGAGTGTATATATGAAATTCTATGCCAAAGAGGGTATGAATTACACATTAAACACAGTGGAACATCTCGAAAAAGCCTTGATTGAAAAGGGCTTTGTCGAGATGAAAACTGACATACCGGGCCAGATGTATAAGGCTAAAAAAGACGGTACATGGGAGCTGTGCCCTGACAAAGCTTTTGTATTTTTAAGGCGTGAACGTGATAAAAAATTAAAAGATACAGATATATACATGCTTTCCGATTTTCCCGTAAGCGAAGAGTTTAGGGAAAGAGTGCGGATATACAGGGATGCTCTTAGGGCTTTACCGTCCATGGAAGGCGCACCTTGGGACGGCGGAGGAGAACTGACGCCCTTCCCTAATCTAGAAGGAGTGTAATATGCGATATCTTAACGAAATTATAGTGCATTGTGCGGCTACACGTCCCAACATGGACATTGGCGTTGCTGAAATAAGGCACTGGCATGTGCACGGCAATAAGTGGCGTGATATTGGCTATCATTTTGTCATTCGCCGTGACGGAACCATCGAAGATGGCAGACCCATTGAGGTTTCCGGAGCGCATACCGGCGGACGCAATAGCAATTCCATCGGCGTGTGTTTGGTGGGTGGTGTGAGTCAAGATGACTATACCGTACCGGAGAATAATTTTACCGACGCACAGTTTGATGCGTTGGAGCATTTACTACGCCAGCTCAAAGCTGATTACGGTATTGAGCAGGTAAGCGGTCATCGGGACTATGCAGCGAAGGCTTGTCCCAGTTTCGATGTGCATGAATTTGTGGCTGAAAGGGGGATTTAGTGGGTAGTG
>CAYJHK010000034.1:0-12746 GCA_964369515.1 uncultured Desulfovibrionaceae bacterium | reverse complement strand
GGAGGGAAAACTTTTTGGCGCTAGCAAAAGTTTTCCCTCCCCCCACAAAAAATCAACTAACTTCTTTTGCTTTGAATTTCTTCAGCAATGGAAGCAGGTACTTTTTCATAATGGTCAAATTGCATACTGAAAGTAGCACGTCCTTGTGTTTTGGAGCGCAAATCAGTGGCATAACCAAACATGGCTGAAAGAGGCACTTGGCAACGAACGCTTTGCGCACCGGAACCACGAGCTTCCATACCTTGCACACGTCCACGGCGACCATTAAGGTCACCCATAACATCGCCAAGGAATTCTTCGGGAGTAACCACTTCCACATCCATAATGGGTTCAAGCAAGACAGGACCTGCTTTTGCCATGGCGTCTTTAATGGCCATGGAACCGGCAACATAGAAAGCTTGTTCGGACGAGTCCACATCGTGGTAAGAACCAAAGACAAGATTGACCTTCAAATCCACAGTGGGGAAGCCGGCAAGCACACCGCTCTTCATAGCATCCTTAATACCTTTATCAATGGCAGGAATGTATTCTTTGGGAATAACACCACCGGTGATGGAGTTAGTAAACTCATAGCCGCCGGCCGGATTTGGTTCAACTTCAATGACGCAGTGCCCATACTGACCACGACCACCGGATTGCTTGGCGTGCTTCATGTCAGACTTTGACGGCTTGGAAATGGTTTCACGATAAGCCACTTGCGGTTTACCCACATTGGCGTTCACGCTAAATTCACGTACAAGACGGTCAACAATAATTTCAAGATGCAACTCACCCATACCGGCAATAAGCGTTTGGTTGGTTTCTTCATCACCCTTGACTCGGAAGGAAGGATCTTCCTTGGCAAGCTTATTGAGGGCAGCGGAAAGAGCATCACGGTCACTCTTGGTTTTTGGCTCAATGGCCACTTCAATTACCGGCTCCGGAATATCCAAGGATTCAAGGATAACAGGACGCTTTTCATCACAAAGCGTATCACCCGTGGAGGCAAGTTTTAAGCCCACCAACGCCACAATATCACCGGCGCCGGCACTCTTAATATCTTCACGCTTATTGGCGTGCATCTTGAGGATACGTCCAACACGCTCTTTCTTGCCTGTATTGGCATTAAGCACGCTGGTACCCGACTCCACAGAACCGGAATAAATACGCACAAAGGAAAGGTGACCGATGAAGGGATCGGAAAAGAGCTTAAATACAAGCCCGGCAAATGGTTGTTTATTGTCGCAAGGGCACTCAATAAGCTTTTCTTCGTCACGAGGGTCATGTCCCTTCATGGGCGGAATATCAATGGGCGAAGGCAAATAATCAACCACAGCATCAAGCAATGGCTGCACACCCATATTACGGAAGGCCGAACCGCACATAACCGGTACGATGGTACGATTGATGGTGGCTTTGCGAATGCAGGATATGATTTCTTCAACACTCAGCTCTTCACCGCCAAGGTATTTTTCCATTAGCGCTTCGTCTTCTTCGGCAACAGCTTCAATCATTTCAAAGCGTTTTTCGTCAAAAAGCTCTTTCAAATCCGCAGGCACAGGCCCAACCACAAACTCAGCTCCCTTGGAAGCCTTATCAAAAGTAATGGCCTCACCACGCACAAGATCCACAACGCCTTCAAATTTGTCTTCTTGACCAATGGGCAGTTGCAACATGACGGGCTTTGCGCCAAGGCGATCCACAATCATGTCGACGCAGCGGAAGAAGTTTGCACCGATACGATCCATTTTATTGACAAAACAAATGCGAGGTACGCCATAACGATCGGCTTGACGCCACACGGTTTCTGATTGCGGCTCAACACCGGCAACGGCATCAAAAACGCACACCGCCCCGTCAAGCACACGCAAAGAACGCTCCACTTCAATGGTAAAGTCAACGTGGCCGGGGGTGTCGATGATGTTGACACGGCAATCTTTCCAAAAGCAAGTTGTGGCAGCAGAAGTAATAGTTATGCCGCGTTCTTGTTCTTGCTCCATCCAGTCCATGGTGGATTCGCCGTCGTGGGTTTCACCAATTTTGTGGGAAACACCGGTATAAAATAAAATGCGCTCGGTGGTGGTGGTTTTACCGGCATCGATGTGCGCCATAATCCCAATATTACGTTGTTTATCGCTAGCAACTGAAGTTGACATAGTCTATTCTCCTGAAAAATGAATGGCAACTGCCATAAAAAAATGCATGGTAACCGCCATAAAAATTCGTGAACCGCACCAAGGTTTCTCAACCCAAGGTACGGTATATTTTACTGCTTTGTCCTAACTGCTCTTAACTTTAATTTTGCCAAAAGCAGGCTTTGAAAAAATACCATCCGTAATCCTTAAACACATATTTTGCAACAAAGCGTTCAAAAAATGCCAGATACAAGGAAGCAGAAAAATCCGGGCATCGCAGTGTATACAGACATACATAAGATGTCCGGATTTTTCTGCTGACGCCGTAGATGGTATTTTTTCAACGCTTTGTTACCAGCGATAGTGGGCAAAGGCCTTGTTAGCTTCCGCCATACGATGGGTGTCTTCACGCTTTTTCACAGCGCCGCCACGACCGTTAAAGGCATCTAAAAGTTCTGCGGAAAGCTTGGCAGTCATACCCTTCTCTCCACGCGAACGTGCATAATTTATAAGCCAACGAATAGATAACGATACCTGACGATCCGGACGCACTTCCATGGGCACTTGATAGGTTGCTCCACCCACTCTGCGAGCCTTAACTTCAAGGTGAGGTTTAACATTTTCAAGTGCCTTTTCAAAAGCACGCATGGCCTCCTCACCTGATTTTTCGGCAAGAACTTCAAGTGCGGAATAAAAAATTTTCTCAGCAGCACCTTTTTTGCCGTCATACATAAGACGGTTCACAAATTTAGTTACAAGGCGGCTGTTATACAATGGATCTGGTAATATTTCCCTCTTGGGAATGGGACCTTTACGGGGCATGATAAACTCCTTACATGCGCATTACGCCAGCGTCACCAGCCCTGGCTCTTTTAGAAATAAAAAAAGAGCATGGCGAACGCTTCCGCAAGTGAATGTTAATTATTTTGGACGCTTTGCGCCGTATTTTGAACGAGCTTGACGACGGTCGGCAACGCCGGCTGTATCAAGAGTACCACGAACGATGTGATAACGAACACCTGGTAAGTCCTTTACACGACCACCGCGAATCATAACCACGGAGTGTTCTTGTAAATTGTGACCTTCACCCGGAATGTACGCCGTCACTTCAATGCCATTGGTAAGACGCACACGAGCAACCTTACGCAATGCAGAGTTTGGCTTTTTGGGGGTGGTTGTGTAAACACGAGTGCACACACCGCGACGCTGCGGGCACGCTTGCAAAGCAGGGGTTTTCTTGCGCTTTACGACCACTTTCCGCTCTTTGCGGATAAGCTGATTAATTGTTGGCATAATTTCCTCCATTATAATTAGGAAATATACACAAAATTAGTGTACACTTCCTTCGGGATGAAATGCATAGACTTTTTTATGGGTACTTGTCAAGCTTTGTCTTTACATTTATAAATTATTTTGTGCTGTTCAAAAAGAAAAAGTTTCATTATACATTGTAATAATTACATAAAATATTTTTTTCATCATGCCCCACAATTTGATGAAATTTTGCACTTGTCAACGGTACGAGTCTAGGTTAATTAATGAGCTGTATGTGTTTTTTTTGTAGTCACATACCCATTTATTTTCCTATTACTAACGGGAGCACACAGTGGTAAAGGTACTCATTGTTGACGATTCGCTCTTCATGCGTAAAGCCCTAAAACATATCCTTGACACCGATAAAGATATCGAAGTCATAGGTATGGCCAATAACGGCTTGGATGCTCTGGAAAAGCTCAAGACTTTAGATCCGGACGTCATAACGCTTGATGTGGAAATGCCGCGAATGGACGGGCTTACGGCTTTGAAAGAAATTATGAAAACCAAGCCGACGCCCACCATAATGATCAGTTCACTCACCGAAGAAGGGGCCGAAACAACATTAAAAGCCTTGGAGGCCGGAGCGTTGGATTTTCTTCCCAAATCCAAGAGCACCGAAGAGATGTTTGCTCCTGATCTTACTCGAAGAATTAAGCTGCTTGCACGTAAAAAAGCTCTTTTGCAGCTACGATTTGGCCTGAAAAAAACTCAAAGTTCCAGAACTTCTTTAACGGGAAGCTCTGTCGCCAAAAACACGCCCTTTACTCCTTGCAAGGGGATGCGCGACATAGTTGCCATCGGAGTTTCCACAGGGGGGCCGCCTGCCGTACAAAAACTTCTTTCCGCCCTACCCGAAAATTTTTCTGCTATCATTCTTATAGCTCAACATATGCCGGCAGCTTTCACGGGACCTTTTGCCAAAAGGCTTGATGCCACAAGCAAAATATCTGTTTCAGAAGCTGCCAATGGCGAAAGACCAAAAAACGGACACGCTTATATTTGTCCCGGAGGGAAGCATTTGCGTTTGCGCATGAAAGGACCTTTACCTGAGCTTGTGGTTTCCGACGAACCGCGTGATGCCCTATACAAACCGTCAGCCACGGAGCTTATGCATTCGGTGGCTGAATGTATGCCGCGCAGGTCCATTGGCCTTATTCTCACGGGAATGGGAAGCGACGGGCTTGAGGGCATTCGTGCTTTAAAGCAAAAAGGTGGGTATATTATGGCACAAAACGAGGCATCATGCGTTGTTTATGGTATGCCAAAAGCAATAGTGGATGCCAATCTTTCAGACCACACCCTAGATATCGATAATATTGCCAATGCCTTAATCTCAGCCGTAAAGGGTTAATACGCAAAGGGGTTTCTTAAATGAATTTATCACAAAATTACGAAAAAATCTTGCAAGATTTGCAAAGTAGCGATGATGATACCGTCAGAAGTGCGGCATTTATAGCCGGCGATGAGGGTATTGTGGAGGCCATTCCTTTTTTGAGTGAGCATATTGCAAGTCGCAATATAGGCGTTCAAGAAGCAGCTGAATATGCTTTGCGCAAAATCCGCGGTTCAAAAACCATTCAAATGATGCTCCCGCTGTTACATAGCGAAGATTCTTCGCTTCGCAATGTTTCCATGGATATATTGCGAGAGATCGGTAGTGATGATGTGGGTGCTTTGCAGCCGCTTTTGCGTAGCCAAGATTCTGACTTACGCATTTTTATGGCGGATATCCTTGGGCATTGCAAGAGCAAGCTGGCGGTACAGCCTTTGTGTGAGGCTTTGCTTAAAGATCCGGAAGTTAATGTTCGCTATCAAGCGGCCATGAGCCTTGGAAATCTTGCCTTTCCGGAAGCAGCAGGGGCACTGCACCAAGCCATGCAGGATGAAGAATGGGTGCAATTTTCTGTGGTGGAGGCGCTCACAAAAATTCGTGCCGACAGTGCCATCAACACCTTGGTACAATCGTTAAACAGCTGCTCACCCTTGGTCTCGTCGGTTATTATAGATGCTTTGGGAGAGCTTAAGAATATTAAAGCTGTACCTTTACTGCTTAAATTTATTGAAAAAGCACCGGAGGTCTTACGACATAAAACCGTAAAAGCCATTGTGCAAATTCTTGGTGCCGAATCCTTATGCCTTATCTCAGATCAAGAACAAGTGAAATTCCGTTTCTATCTTGAAGAAGCCTTAAGTGATGAAGATGAAGATGTCTTGCAAATTGCTCTGACGGGGCTTTCTGTGGTTGGTGATGACAGTGCTTCCAAGGCTATTATGAAGCTATTGCAAAAATTGCGAAGAGATACAGACAGCGATGTTTATCAAGCGGCCATACATTCCTTGGCAAGTATTGGTTGCAACGATGCTTTTTTGGCCTTCCTAACCCCCGAACACCCCGATGTTGCCAGTCTTGCAGTTTCGGCAGCCTTGCTCATGCATCACGGGCAATGTGTGGAAAAAATACAAGAAATATTTTGGGATTTAGATCGAGACGGACAGCGAATGGCTGCAAAATATTTGGCAGAACATGCTGAAGAAAAAGATGCTCCATTCATGCTTTCAGTTTTAGAGAAAAACACCGATGAAGACGTTATAAAAAGTGCCATCGCTTGCCTTGGTGTTAAACTTGGATATGAAAAAGCAGAAGACATGATATTTCAGTATCTTGAGCATGATTATACCGACGTTAAAGAAGTTGCGCTGGAAGCGTGCATTAATTTGCATACCGAAAAGCTTACCGAGCATTTTTTACGCTGGCTTAATGAAGGCAATGAAGAACAGCGCATGATGGCAGTGTATGCCCTTGCTGCCTTTGGATTTAATGAAAATTTTTCAGCCATTACACGTGCACTTGATGATGAAAGTGCATCGGTTCGACAATTGGCAGTTGAAGCCTTTACTCAGCCAAATGTCAGCTTACATGAACATATTGACACACTTTTATCAAAACTTAACGATGAATCGCCGGAAGTGCGAACGTCTGTTATTGACGTTCTTGGTGCATTTGACGATACTGTGGCCGCACCGCATCTGTTAAGTGCGCTCAATGACAACAATGAATGGGTATGCATACGAGCCATGGAGGCGCTTAGCGAACTTCAATTGGGTGAGGATTTAGTATCAACTTTACTTGTACGTGTCAGAAATGCCTCCCCCATGATAACCATAAAAACCATTGAAATTTTGGCAAAAATTGGTGGAGATGCCGCTTTTGAGGCGCTCATTGACATGATGCGAAGTGATGTTGCGGAAATTCAACAGGCAGCTACAGAAGCTATCACAAAAATTAAGGCAGGCTAAAACTATGTCCTCATTATTCAAACGGCCCACGTCGCCCTTCAAGCAAGAGTTGAAGATTTCCGATGAAGAATTCGTCCAGTTGCGTGACTTTATATATCAACAATGTGGTATTTTTATAGCTGAAAACCGCAAATATCTTGTGGAAAATCGTCTAAGCAATCGTATAAAGGAGTTGAAGCTTAAATCCTACTCTGAGTATTACAATTTCTTACGTTTTGATGCTAGCAAAAAAATGGAGCTGAACAGACTTTTTGAAGTGGTTACAACCAATGAAACCAGTTTTTACAGAAATCCACCACAGTTAAAAGTGTTTCAAAACATCATCATGAAACAAACCATTGATGAATGTCGAAAACTTGGAAAAAAACGCCTGCGCATTTGGTCTGCCGGTTGTTCCACAGGGGAGGAACCCTATACCATTGCCATAATTTTACATGAAATTTTGAAAACGGAAATCTCCAGCTGGGACATAAAAATTACCGCCAACGATCTTTCGGAGGCAGTGCTTAATGCTGCCCGTCAAGGTAAGTATTCAGAATACAGCCTGCGCACAACGCCCAAGGATATTGTGTCAAAATATTTTATGGAAAGGGATAAGGTCTACACGGTTACGCCCAATGTCAAACGTCTGGTAAGCTTTGGGCAAATTAATCTTAACGACAAGGTGCAACTTTCCCGTGTGGAAAAATCCCATGCCGTTTTTTGTCGCAATGTGATTATTTATTTTGATAATGACATGAAAAAACGTGTCATCAATGCCTTTTACGATAATCTTCTCCCGGGCGGAACATTGTCCATAGGGCATTCGGAATCTTTGCATAATATCAGCCGAGCTTTTACGCCGGAGCATTATACGGGTATAATAGTTTATCGCAAAAAAGTATGATGAGTAGCACATGAATGCCAAAGATGGGGCGTTAGGAAAAATTCTGGCCATTGCCAATCAAAAAGGGGGCGTTGGAAAAACAACTACGACCCTCACCCTTGGTACTGCCCTTGCAAAAAGAGGAAAGAAGATACTTATTCTGGACTTGGACCCACATGCATGTGCCTCATTACACATGAAATTGTATCCGGAAGAGCAAGAAGTCACTCTCCATGACCTTTTACTGGCACAACCCAACTATTGGCCGGGTATTTGGCGCAAACTTATCAAACCGGTAGATGAAGACGGCATATATTTTGCAGCAGGTAGCATACGCCTGTCAGAATTGGAACTGGATTTTCAAGAACGCCAAGGAAAGGGCATGGTTTTGGCCAAAGCTCTGGAGCATGTTCAAGGACAATTTGACTTTATACTCCTTGACTGTCCGCCACACGTGGGTATCATATTGGTAAACGCACTCGTAGCGTCTAATTTATTGATAATTCCTATACAAACAGATTTTTTAGCTCTGCACGGACTTAAACTTTTATTTGACACATTGCGTACTTTAAATAAAGTTTTGCCAAGAGCAATACGTTATAAAGCCCTACCCACTATGTACGATAAAAGGGCGCGTGCATGTACCAAGGTACTTGAACTTATGCGCAAAAAAATGGGAACGGCCATGTTTACCACAGTCATAGGAGTGGACACACGGTTTCGCGAGGCAAGTGCGCTTGGGACAAGTATATATCATATAGCTCCGGACTCGCGAGGAGCTTTGGAGTATGATGCATTGAGTGAAGAGGTCTTGCAATTATGGTAAAAACACCGGAGCAGTACTTTGAGGAGCAAGATTTTAATTTGCCCTCACAAAGTGAAGCAGGCAATCAAGATGCACAAGGCGTGGCGAGCGATCATAATTTTACTCCTGCCGAACAAGCTTTTTTGCAAAAATATGTGGGGGTTGAAGGTGCTAAGTCCATGGGACTTGACCTTACTGACGTAGATTATGATCTAAGTCAAAGTATACCCAAAATACCGCCCATTGAAGATGAGTTAAGACATTTGCCAAGCTTGCAAATGATTTTTTTCCAAGTGCGCGGAGGAACGTTTACCATCCCCATTGAAGCGGTAACCGAGGCAATACGCTATATACCCATAGTTCGTTTGCCCAAAACACCGGAATTCATTGCCGGCGTGATAAATTTGAGGGGTAGGGTTACCCCTGTGCTTATATTGGAAAAACTTATTTGCAGCACAGCAAATACCACATTTAACCGTGGAAATTTTATCATAATATGCCAACGCAAAGGCATACAGTTTGGCATGATAGTCGATCGCATCGATGATATGTTTTTTGTGGAACAAAAACGTATTTCGTGGAATGTAGAATCGGAAATCGGAGCGCAAATCGAGTGCATTTGTGGCATACTTGAACACGAACAAAAGATCTTTGGTATAGTTTCCGTTGATAAAATCATTAATCACGTTCTAGAAGTAAGAGGTTAGATATGAGCAAACACATTATGGTTGTCGATGATTCAAAAACCATACGCAATCTTCTTGCTTTTGTCATGAAGGCAGAAGGCTTTAAGGTCACCACAGCTGAAGACGGTCTTGACGGTCTTGAGCAACTCTATAATGGTGCAAAAGTAGATTTAATTATCTCAGATATTAATATGCCACGCATGGATGGGTTCACCTTCATAAAAACCTTACGGGAACAAGAAGCGTATAAGGACACGCCCATTATTGTACTTTCCACCGAAGGACAACAAAAAGACATCCAGAAAGGCATGAGCTTTGGAGCAAACTTGTATATGATAAAACCTGCTCAACCAGAAAAAATGGTTCGAAACATAAAGATGTTGCTCGGATAGCCGATAAGACAATTGCAGTCAGATATAAAAACTGTTTTGTCACTAGAGTATGTAGCCTCTGTATAATTGTATCCATTTGATTTGCTTAACAATTTACTACGCAGAGGCTAGGGCACAAAAATCAAACACTGAATGGCAAAGGTAAACTGCGCCTATTCTTGATTTTTGGTCGCATTGACTATCCGTCAACGCTTCAAAAACCTTGCGCTGCATACATTGCGCAGAGGTCTTAATTTTAGCAGCAAGGGTGTGTTATGAGCCAAGACTTTATGGATGCTGAGATATTTACGGACTTTATCATAGAAGCACGCGAACATCTTGAAACGATTGAACCTAATTTGTTGGTACTGGAAAAAAGCCCGGACGATCTTGATTTAATTAACGAGATTTTTCGCCCCATGCACTCGCTAAAAGGTGCTTCGGGTTTTCTGGGCTTGAACAGGATAAATCAATTGGCACATAGATGTGAAAATATCCTTGATGCCGTACGCCACGCAAAAATGGCACTAACTTCCGGGATTATGGATATAATCCTCGCTTCTACAGATGCATTGCGCCAAATGCTTGACGTGCTTGAAAGCAGCAGTACCGATGAAGGTGTCCCCATCGAGGATTTGATTTCAGAAATCGACACACTTATGGACAATAAAGGCGAATTGCCACCGGCATCTGCCGAGGAACCTGCACAAGTAAGTGCCGAGAGTGATGAACCAGAATATGTTGTGGATATTGAAGATGTTTCCATTTCTTCTGATTCTTCTGCTATTTCCGATATTTCAGAAGAAGAGTTATCCACCTCACAAAACACAGAAGCTCAGCAAGCAGAACCTGCTAAGACCGTACTGAAAAAAAGTGATAAAAGTCCCAAGCAATGGATTGCTGCCTTTCCATTCCTGCCGGAATATAAGCTTACCGCATTCGGAGAAGGACATCTTAAAGATTTTATTGACGAATCACAAGAAATTGTCGCCAATTTGAACGACGGTCTCTTAAGCCTTGAGCATGACGGCGAAGGACAAGAGGAACTTATCAACGATTTATTCCGCTTCTTCCACAACCTTAAAGGCAATAGTGGTATTATAGGTTATGAACAAATAAATCACTTAACCCACGAGGCGGAAACTGTACTCAATAACATGCGCCGCGGAGAAGTAAAACCAAGCCCCGAGCTTGTGGACTTACTACTCTTTGTTGTTGACATTATTGAAATTCTTGTACAAGCCATCGAAGCATCCAGCGGCACGGCACGTCCTCCGGACACAAGCCAAGTTCTACATCAATTGCAAGTAGCCCTTGCCGGCGGGCCGGTTATGTTGCCGCCAAGCATGTACGAAGAAGTGTCTGCAAGCGATGAAGATAACAAACAAAGCGATCAAGAAAAAGCTCCGGCTCAAGGCACACAAGAAAAAGACGCCGTGACTGTCACACCACCGGAAGTTATTCCCGTCGGACTTGAAGCTGATGACATGCAGATGTTTAGTAGCACTGTTACTCAACAATTTGAAATTATTCGCTCGTGCATGGAAGCACTACAAAATGACAGCGAACATGCGCCCTCTAAGGATGCCATTTATCGCTGCCTTATAGCCGTAAAAAATGCAGCTTCCTTTGTGGATTTGCCGGATATTAAACTGTATAGCGAACGTACCGCCGGTATTGTTGACTCAGCACGCAACTCTGATATGGATTTTTCCTTGCTTTTGGACATGCTTGCTCAAGAAATCGATATTATTAAAGATATGGTCGGCAAAGAACTTGAAAAAATGACTCCGGTCAGCGAACCAACGCCAAGTGCAGATGCACCAAAAGCAGAAGAAAAAGCCCCTGAAGTGACTCCTAGTGCAACAGCGGCAACAGCACCGACAGATGCAAAAGCTCCGGATATCACCAAAAAAAGTGACGCAGCAGCAAGTGCAAAAGAAACTGCACCGGCTGCCTCTCCTGCGCCGGCAGCAACTCCTGCATCGGCAGCAAAGCAACCGGCCAAAGCAGCACCAGCCAAAGCAGCAGCACCTGAAGCAGCTAAACCGGCCTCTGCAACCATTCGTGTGGACCATGAAAAACTTGACCACCTTATGAATCTCATCGGTGAGCTGATTATCAATCGAAATCGCTATACACTCATTGCACGTCACCTTGAAGAAGCGCATTCCGATGCCGATATTTCACATGTCGCCCAAAGCCTGTCGGAAACAACCTATGCCATGGCACGTATTTCCGACGATTTGCAAGATACCATCATGAAGGTACGCATGGTGCCTGTGGCATCCGTCTTTTCTCGTTTCCCACGCTTGGTACGCGACCTCTCTCGCAAAAGCGGCAAGGAAGTTGATCTTATCCTCGAAGGTGAAGAAACCGAACTGGATAAGAGTGTTGTGGAAGTCATTGGCGACCCCCTCGTGCACCTTATTCGTAACTCAGTCGACCACGGTATAGAATCCGCCGACGAGCGCATAGCTAAGGGTAAACCCCCCAAAGGAAAGGTTGTTTTACGAGCATTCCATAAGGGGAACTCCGTTGCCATTGAAATTGAAGATGACGGTAAAGGGATTGATCCCGATAAGATGCGTGAAGTTGCCATCCGCAAGGAAATTATTACGCCCGAAGATGCCAAAATGCTTGATGATCGTGAAGCTCTGGAGCTCATCTTTGCCCCCGGCTTTTCATCGGCAGAAGTCATTACGGATATCTCCGGTCGTGGCGTTGGTATGGACGTTGTGCGTACCAACATCAAAAACCTCAAGGGTAGCGTGAACATTTCGTCGGAAATCGGCAAAGGGACTCGCTTCACCCTACTCTTACCACTCACACTGGCCATCATCGATGCGCTCATGGTTACTGTGGCCGAAGAAATGTTTGCCATTCCCTTGGATTCCGTTTCTGAAACCACCAAAATCGATGCTGACTTACTCACAGATATTAATGGACGTAAAGCTCTGACTTTACGTGGTGAAGTGCTCGGTATTATTGAACTTGCTGAAATACTCAACCTGCCGCAGCCCGAAGAAGAACCGGAAATGCTTTCCGTTGTGGTCATACATGACAATGGACGCAGGCTTGGCATTGTGGTCGACTCGCTGCTCGAACGACAAGAAGTGGTTATTAAGCCGCTCGGATCCTATCTTGGTGACCTCAAAGGTATCTCCGGTGCCACCATCATGGGAGACGGATCCGTCATTCTTATCCTCGATCCGCATGAAATATATACCGTATCAACCTCTAAGGCTACTATGCCGTAATTTAAATAGTCGTCACTGAAAAACATGTTAA
>CAYJHK010000033.1:0-12780 GCA_964369515.1 uncultured Desulfovibrionaceae bacterium | reverse complement strand
GCGAGGAGCGAAGCGACGCGGCAATCCATGCCTTTTTGAATTGTGCAGACATCTTTATTTGCAAAATACACGCAATTTTTTTCTGAACACACAGCCAAGACGGTTTAGTCAAATTGTATTTTTTTGGGGAAGTTTAAGGGCGCAAATGGAAATCTTAAAGGAGGAAGGAGAAGCTTTTTTGTTTTGGAAAAAGCCCCCTTCCTCCACAAGAAGGAATCAATCAGAGTTTTCTGAAGTTATCAATACGTTTTCGGTGACTATTATTATTCTTGAACGGTAATCCCTTCAGCTTCCATTTCACGCTGGTGAATGAGTGAAAGGGCACGGGTCGCAAGTTGCGTCACTTCCGGTTTGGAAATTTGGTCGTCTGCGCCCACAGCGTCTCCTTTGTGGCGCAGCCTCTCGGTTATGAGCGAGGAAAAGAGGAGTACCGGCAACTGTTTGAGTACGGGGTCATCCTTGATTTGCTTTGTGAGATTGTGACCATCCATCATGGGCATTTCGATATCAGAAACAACGACTTGCACATAATCGGTAAGCGGCCTCGCTTCTGCTTCGCTGCGCTCTTTAAATTCTTTGAGGCGATCCCATGCTTCTGCTCCATGATTGCAAACTGTTACCTCGAAGTTTGCTTTTTCAAGTAAATCACGCAGCATCTCACGAATGAGCGCCGAATCATCGGCTACCAAGGCACGGCGGCGTTTGCTCAAATCCCATTCATCGCTTATTTCACTTAAGAAAAGTCCAAGCGCCGGATTAAGGCCGGCAACTATCTTCTCCAAATCGAGCAAGAAGACAATGCGCCCTTCAAGTCGCACAACGCCAATAACCGTATTCTCTGATATTTTAGAGACATATGGACTTGGCGCTTCCACCTCTTCCCACGAAATCCGGTGAATACGATTCACACCGGAAACCATGAAGGCCGTGGTGACACTGTTAAATTCTGTGACAATTGTCTTGGGCTCTTCCTGTTTTTCAACATGTTCCTTGCCAAGCCACATAGCTAGGTCAACTAAGGGAATAATTTGTGAACGAAGGTTAAATGCTCCCAAAACACAAGGATGCTGCACTTCCGGTAGTTCTGTGACTTTTGGCATACGGATTATCTCAAGCACCTTCGCCACATTAACCCCATAATAGCCCCTATAGCCATCGTGCACCATATCGCCATCTTCAGTGTAGGTTTTTTCATCAACAAAAAATTCTACTATTTCCAATTCATTGGTTCCGGCTTCGAGAAGAATATTCGTTTGTGCCATGCGTGCTCCCTTGCGCTAAAGAGATGTTTTAAGAACATCAATACAAATTATCAGTTACCAAACAGCCAACTCATTTGTGTTATAACACATAAGTGGCTAGAACAACATAATTTTCGACAAACAATGCGCCTGCATTAACGTTTCCCATTTATCGGTAATTCTATCGTTTCAATTCCAATTACATTTTTTGTAAGAAATGCTCAACGGCATCAATAAGTTCTTTCGGCGTAGATGCGCCAGCCGTTAGGGCTAAACGTGAAAAAAGTGAAAATTTATCTTTTTCTAACTCGTGCACTGTCTCCACATGCCACGTCGGCACGCCCTCTGAAGCGGCCACATCTACCAAACGACAGGTATTACCGCTTTGTTTTCCGCCCACAACAACCACGGCATCCACAGACTTTGCTATGTGCTTAATCTCTTCTTGTCGTTGGTGCGTAGCATTGCAAATAGTTGATAAAACAGGTATTTCGAAGATTT
This sequence comes from uncultured Desulfovibrionaceae bacterium, assembly GCA_964369515.1. GTDB lineage: Bacteria > Desulfobacterota > Desulfovibrionia > Desulfovibrionales > Desulfovibrionaceae > CAYJAD01. Next base: position 11,038 of record CAYJHK010000033.1, on the reverse strand, counting down.
GATTTCGTAAAAACTTTTCGATTTCAAGAAAAATCCTTCCGTCTTGAGTTGTTTGCGAGGCTAAAACGTATTGCTCTGCTTCATCAAATGTAAACGCTTTCAATTTTTCAAACGAATCAAAAACATAAGACTTTTGATGCGCATACGAAACAAGCCCACGCACTTCGGGGTGATTTTCTTCGCCAAATAAAAGTAGAGTGCGCCCCCCCATTGTGGCCTTGGCAATGGATAGCTGGGCTTTTTTCACCTTGGGACACGTGGCATCGATTATATGCGCCGCCCTTTGCTTCAGCAGCTCTTCCTCTTGCCGGGTAATACCGTGGGCACGAACAACAATATAATCATGCGTACTCGCCTCGCTCGCACTTTCTAGGCAGTGTACACCAAGTTTTCTATACTTCTCAAGAACTTGTGGATTGTGAATTATGGGGCCCAGCGTGCAAACTCGTCCGTCTCCCGTTAAATGCGTATGCTGCAAAGTATCGTCAAGTTTTTGCAATGCAAGGGAAACCCCCATGCAAAAACCGGCTGTTTTAGCTCGAACAACTTCCATCGTTTTCCCACATCAATTGCATTATAGTTAACATTTTTCCCATGGCGCAGCCCTGCCCCCCTATGCTCTACAAAGCCGCATCCCAATCTTCACCGCAGGCGGCAAAAAAATCACCGAGCAGACTATGGAGATCTTCAGAATTTTTACACAGCGCCATCTGCTTACGCAATTGCTTCACTCCGGGGAAACTATGCACATAACGTGGCACAAATGTACGCATTTTCAAAAGCCACACTCGCTCATGACTATACATTTTAGCCAGCTCCATATGTCGAGTTATAATATGAATCAGGCGTTGCAGGTTTGGTTTTTCCGCATGTCTTAGAACATTTTCTGCTCCCATTTGCCACAGTTCCGTGTGTTCGGCAAATATGGCAGGATTTTGCATGGCACCTCGTGCATACATAACCGCATCCACGCCCGTTTTCAAAATGCACTCAACTCCCTGTTTTGCAGTAAATAAATCACCGCTGGCAATGACAGGAATATGGAGTACTTCTTTGAGCTTTGCCAAATACTCCCACGCAGCCTCGCCTCGAAAGCCCTGTTTTGCCGTGCGTGGATGCAAAGTAATCCATCCGGCTCCAAGCTCTTGTAAAGCAAGGGAAAGTTCCTGCCAAACATGACTGTCGTCCGTCCAGCCAAGCCGCATCTTAAAACCCATATGTTTTTTGTCCACAAGTTCTAACATACATCTAGCTACGTTTAAGCAATTGTCAATATCCTTGAGCATGGCAGAACCGGATCCGGTGCGATTTACCTTGGGTACAGAGCATCCCATATTAAGGTCAAAATACTTAAATCCTTGCTCTTTTAGCATGGCAACCGCTTCTTGCATAAAGGGTGCTTCACTGCCAAAAAGTTGTACCACTAAGGGATGCATTGCACTATCTGTTTCGGTGGTGTTGAGAAGATTGTGTGTCCCATTGCTCTTGTACACTAAACCCTTGGCACTCACCATTTCTGTGCAAGCAATATGTGCGCCAAACTCTCGACATAATAGGCGAAATGGAAGATCGGAATATCCGGCAAGCGGCGCAAGCCACGCCCTGTCCGCACTTATGGGAAGCGGATGCGCCAAGCTGTTTTCGTTGTTCACAAAGACTCACTCTATAGGTTTAGATTGATTTATAATATTAAAATAAATACCTTTTTTAGCGGAACGTACAGACAATTCGCCTTGGCTGTTTGTATAAAATGTGATACCAAGCGAGCGCAAAAAAACATGCACCGGCCGCCCCAAGAGACATGGTAAAAATTCATGCGCCACGCCGGCTTTTTGTACACAAAGATCACGGTAAGCAAGGTCATAGCGCACGCCTTGCAAAATTTTTTCCTCGGCGAGTCTTACAACTTCAGCATTTTCCATAACTTCCATATCAAGCTCATGCCGCAAAAAAACCGTCTCTGTCAGCGCAATCAAGGGGAGCAGCGGACATTCTTCTTCGTGGGCATGGGCAAGCTCTAACCAGCCTTCCATGTTGAGCTGCATTTGCACAAGCGGTAAAGTGTCATGATTTTGCCCATTTAACTCCAATTCGCCTTGCGCACTACCGGCTCTGGCAAGTGCATGAAAAATATGCTTACGCTCGGCTCTGTCCTTTGTATACATATCCTGTATACCACTGGCATCTTGACAAAAAAGCGCCTTACATTGTACGGGACGCAAAGGATGCAAACGACAACCGTCTTGACTGTGCAAAACACAGTGCCAAGGATATTTTGGTGAATTTATGCCTGCTATTTTAACGACTTCCTGCTCAAGTGGTACGAGTTCGCCTAGCACAGGATCAAATGTCAGCTCACCCTTTCGCAACGTAACAAGCTGAACACATGAGATTTTCCCACGCACTATAAGCGGTAAATCATCCAAATGGAGTAAGGGGCCCCCTTTGCGGCAACACTCACCGCAGCGTGTACATTGTGGTTCTTGCATACGTTTTCATAAAACACTATGTGGCACATAAGCAAGTGCTATTTGACAGCAAAGGCCAATTTTCCGCCGGTTCCCGAAGAAAACTTCACGTGATTCCGAATGTATTAATAGTAATTATTAGCAGCAACTGCAACTGCTACCGCAGATTATCAAAAGCACGGCCTACAGCAAAAAAATCCAATTTTAGACTAAGTTGTTGTAAAGATAACCTTTATAATCGTTGGAAAACTCAAGCAACCAAGAAATTTTTATATGTTAATGAGAATTATTAACACATTCGGAATCACGTGAAGAAAACTTTGATTTAAGCAATGCTTCCCTAAAATCACCGGCGCAACACTTTTCTGTACATTTTCTTCAAGGGTTCCATGAGCTTGGGGCTAAAAAAGTACAACAATCCTATATAAATACAGGCAAAAACTATGCCGCTGCCTGCCAAAGCAAATATATACGGCCACACGGAGGAAAATTCTGCTGCATATTGCAAGATGAATACACTACATTGCCAAGAAATAAGCGCACTTATGCCGGAAAAAAACGCTAAAATCATGATATTTTTTCCAAGTCCGCTGAAGGCATCGGCTCCACGGCGTTTTTTCCAAATATAAACAATGCCGGCTATATAAGCGATGACTCCCGCCAGAGACACAATGGCGATGCCACTTGGCCCAAAACGTAGTGCGTAGTAAAAAACGGGCAAGCTGACAATGGTTATGGCGGTGCCAAGCAGAGCCGGCGTGAGCGTATCCCCAAGAGCATAAAAAGCACGCCCAAGCACCATTTGCACACCCCACAACGGAACAGCAACGAGCATAATTTGCAACAGCGGCGCTGCCTGCATGGTATCGGCATGGGAAAAACTTCCGCCTTCAAAAACAAAACCGATGCAAGGTGCGGCACAGGCAATCATCCATGCACTGAGCGGCACAAGCAGGCTGAAACCGGTACCCATGGCTGAACGTAAGGTGTCGTTAAACGTGGTAAAATCTTTCTTTGCAGCCAAAGAGGCAAGGAAGGGATAGGATGCCACGGCAAGAGCTTGCCCTACCATACCCACGGGCACTTGCGAAATGCGCCTTGCATAGCTCAGTAATGATATGGAGCCATCTTCGAGCATGGAGCCAAAAATGCGCATAAATTGTTCGTTGAGCATGACCACAGATTGCCCAAGCATGAGCGGCAAAGCCATAATAAGGAAGGAGCGCAGGAGCGGATGACGCAGCGCACTGAAACTAAGTGGTTCCAGTTGTAGGCCATACCCGCCTTCGACATGATTTTCTCTTCCTTGTGTACAATCGCCAACAGGCATGTTATGACGCCTCACCGCCCAATAGGGAAGCGCAAAGGCACCAATGGCAGCACCAAGGCTTACACCGATACAAAATCCGGCCATTCCCTGCAAAAAGCCCATAAAAGGAATGGCGAGTCCGCATACAATAATAAAACCATTGTAAATAAGCGGTGTTAAAGCAGGAATATAGAATTGTTTGCGCAAAAAAAGTAAGGATGAAAAACACGCACCGCTGACAAAAAATATTTGAGCCGGCAGGATGAGTCGTAAAAAAAAGCTTAACCGCGCGCTTTGTTCGGCATCAAAACCCGGCGCAACCAATACCGCCAATTGACTTGCAAAAATCCAAGCCAGTATGGTGAGACCGCCCACCGCCAAGAGTGCCCACCAAAATACGCAAGAAAAAAAACGCCAAGCATCGTCTTTATTTTCCAAAAACCTCTTGGATAATAAGGGCATAAGAGTAATGGAAACATAGCCGCCGGCCAAGAGATAGTTGATAAAGTCCGGTACCACAAAGGCCGCAAAATACAAATCAGCCTCACCGGAAGTACCAAATTGCCATGAGATGACTTTGTCTCGCAACAAGCCCATAAAGCGTGAAAGCAATATGCTTAGACTCATGATAATGGCGGCAAAGCCCATGGTTTGGATACGAGTACTAATATTTGGCATGGTTAGTATACATTTTTGTGTTCTTGCTTCCACTCGACAACAAGCGTGCGTACCGCTTCTTTATGCTCATCCTCCTTGTAACGCTCGGCGAATACATGAATGTGCGTTGCCCCACGAGCTGCAAAAATACCCTTGATGCGACACCAGCGTGGCTGTAAAAGTTCCCACATATGGTCCAGAACATTGTTGGTAATTGTTTCCATAAAGGATTGATGATTTCTATAGGCGAACATATACAGCTTAAAGCTTTTAGACTCAACACATTTTTCATCGGGAATGTATTCCATGTGGATGGTGCCAAAATCCGGCTGTCCGGTCACCGGGCACAGTGATGTAAATTCAGGGTAGGCAATGTGAATGATATAGTTTCTGTCGGGATAACAATTGGGAAAACATTCAAGCTGGCTCAAACCCGGAGCTTGTGTAATTACCGGCATTTTTCCTGTGCCAAGCGTGCGTAAATGATCAGTTTTATCTTTACTTTGCGACATAAATTCTCCTTACATGAAATATGCGGCTTTGCCACATTTCAAGATAAAGGGGAGTTTTTGTCAACAACAAAAACATCCCCTTTGAAACAGAAGGCAAAACGCCTAACAATTCCTGTTATAAAGTTGCAGCTTCTTCTATTATTTCAAAAGCTTCAATAATATCTTGTTCTTTAATATCGTTGTAATTTTCAAGACAAATACCGCATTCAAGACCTTTAAGCACTTCTCTGGCATCGTCCTTCATGCGTTTTAAGGACGAAATCTTACCCGTATAAACCACAACACCATCACGCAAGAGACGTACAGGCGCATTACGAGCCATTTTTCCGTCGGATACATAACAACCGGCGATGACGCCTATCTTGGGTACGCTAATTGCTTTGCGTACTTCGGCTTGACCAAGATATTGCTCACGTTGCACGGGAGCCAGCATACCTTGCATGGCGCTCTTGATGTCGTCAGAGAGCTTGTACACAATGTCATAATAGCGAATATCTACGTTTTCATGCTCGGCAACTTCTTTAATTTTAGCCGTTGGGCGAATATTAAAACCGATAATAATAGCCTGCGAGGCGGATGCAAGTAAGATATCCGATTCGGAGATGGCACCGGCACCGCCATGCACCACGTTGATACGCACTTTTTCGGTGCTGAGCTTATTCAGACCTTCGGTAATGGCCTCCAAGGAGCCTTGAACGTCAGCCTTAAGCACAAGGTTCAAGGTCAGTGCTTCTTGGTCGGAAGAACGACGCTGGAGGAAGGTTTCCAAGGTTACTTTGGATTCCTTGGCGAGGGTCCGTTCACGCTGCTTCATGGCTCGAGATTCAGCAATGCGCCGTGCCAGTCTTTCATCGCCGACACACACAAACTCTTCACCGTTTTTGGCAACGCCGTCAAACCCCTGCACTTCCACAGGCATGGACGGGCCGGCTTCCTTAACCTTTTTACCTTGGTCGTTGAAAAGCGCACGCACACGTCCGGAAAACACACCGCACACAAAGGTATCGCCTTGGCGTAAGGTTCCCTCTTGAATGAGCACTGTAGCCACAGGCCCCCGCCCCTTATCAAGCTTTGCTTCCACAATGTGACCACGTGCCGGCTTATCGGGATTGGCTTTTAATTCAAGTATCTCCGCTTGTAAGGCCACAAGTTCCAACAAATCATCGAGACCTTGGCGGCTTTTGGCCGAAACCTTGGCGGTTACTGTGTCTCCGCCCCAATCTTCTGCTTGCAAACCGAGTTCGGCAAGTTCACGCAAGACACGGTCGGGGTCGGCACCTTCCTTATCAATCTTGTTTACAGCCACCATAATGGGTACGCCGGCAGCCTTTGAGTGGTTGATGGCTTCTCGTGTTTGCTCCATGACGCCATCGTCAGCAGCAACAACAAGAATAACAATGTCAGTCACTTGAGCTCCACGAGCACGCATCTCGGTAAAGAGTTCGTGTCCCGGCGTATCAAGGAAGACAATTTCACCTCGTTTGGTACTCACATGATAAGCACCAATGTGCTGGGTAATACCGCCGGCCTCACCGCCGGTTACATTGGACTCGCGAATGGCGTCTAAAAGCGAAGTTTTACCGTGGTCAACGTGTCCCATAATGGTCACCACCGGTGGGCGTAACTTCAAGTTTTCAGGCGCATCGCTTTCGGTGGGAATGAGATAATCGTCTTCAGAAAAACCTACTTTTTCCACTTCGTATTCAAATTCTGCAGCCACAAGGGTAGCTGTGTCAAAATCTAAGGATTGATTGATGGTTGCCATAATCCCAAGAGAGAAAAGCACTTTAATGATTTCAGTGGATTTAAGCCCCATTTGATGCGCCATATCAGCCACACGAATGGCTTCGGTAACCCTAATTTTGCGCTTTGCGGCTTTAATGGGCTGTGTCGTTGAGGGCGCCAGACGGACATCCTTACCCTTGCGACGTGCCTTATGGCGTGTGCCCATGCGCTTGGTATTCTCATCATCCTGACCGTAGCGTCCAAAATCACCGTCACCCACTTGGAATTCTACGGTTCTCCGTCCTTTATTGCGCTTTTTCTTACTTTGTTCACCCAAGAGTCCTGCGCCAAAGTTCATATCACTGCCGGGAGCACGTGCACCAGCTGGACGAGCTACGCCGGGGCGAGCTGCCCGTTGCGGACGGTTTGCTGCATCCTTATCCTCATGTCCAAAGGCTTGGCCTTGGCCTTGGCCTTGACCTTGACCTTGCCGTGGTCGCATTCCCGGCCTGTCATTTTGCCCAGGTCTGCCATGCTGGCCTTGTTGACCTTGCCCTGGCCTGCCTTGATATGCGCCGGCTCCGTGGGGACGAGGCGTCGTTGCGGCTTTACGCTCGGTCACGGCTTCCGGTGCAGGGCGTGAAATAATGCGCACAGGTGTATGCACTTGTTCAGGCTCACTGCGTTTTTTCCGATTACGTTCCCTTCTTTTTTTACCGTCCGTAGTACCATCAGCACCTGCTTGTGCATCATTTCCGGACTGAGCGTTTTGGCTGCGCTTTGGTAGAGTGGGAGCTGAAGATCCTTCAGGTATGGCCGAAGCATCCGGTGCAGTTGAGCGTGCGCCCTTGCCCTTGCTTGACGCTACTTCAGTTGAAGAGCTGCCCTCCGTATTCATCGGTTTCGCATCCGTCTCTGTTTGCTTTTGCACAGCATGACTTTCTTCAGAACTTTCGACATTGGGGGAAGTATCAGCTTTAGCTTCGGGCTTTACACCGACAGAATCGGCCGTCTCATTCTTATGTTCAGAACTTTCTTCCGTCAGATGTGCATTTTCAGGCTGCTCGGTACTTTTTTGCGTATCACCGGCAACCACAGTATCCGGACGACTGATAATGCGAGACTCTACAGGTGCTTCCTTGATTATTGTGGCGGGACTTTCTTTTTTAGGCAGAAGTTTCTTTTCAGTTTCAGCCACCGCAAGCTGATCTGCAGGGATTTTTTCCTCTACAGACAAAACACTTTCCGTGGCAGTGCTTTCGCTGACTTGCTCGTTTGCGGCGGCGGTTATTTCTTGCGTTTTAACGGAAGAATCATCCTTTGCACTTGCACTTTCGGCGGCAGTATTCTTCTTTTCCTTATCGGTTACAGTTTGCGTTTCAACCGGAGCCTGTTTTTTGCGACGCACAATTACATCACTCTTCTTTGGCTGGCTATAGTGACTGCGAACTTGTTCGACTTTATCCATAGTAAGCTGACTCGAAGCATTTTTTGCTTCAATATTTAAACTTTGCAACGTTTGCTGCAATTCTTTTGGTAAAATCCGTAGCTCACCGGCCAATTCTTTTACTGTCATTTTATCTTTAGTCACTGCTAACCCCCTTTGCGCCTTTTCGTTCCCACTTTATGGTGAAAAAATTTTTCTTTGCAAGCTTCGTCTAAACACACATAATAACCCCTGCCCTTGGCCTTATATTGCGCATCATAAAACCATTTATTGTCGGTGGTTACAACATGGCGCATCAAATCCACCTTGGCATATCGACGCCGACATATTACGCACATTCTGATGGGCGTATGTGACATCTATGCTTCGTCCTTTTGTATTTGTTCATGTACATCTTGCGTCGGCACGGAAGCTTCTTGCGTCATGAAGTCTTGCCCATGCACTTGCTCTGATTCTTGTACTTGCTCTACTTCTTGCACTTGCTCTACTTCTTGCACTTGCTCTACTTCTTGTACTTGCTCTACTTCTTGTACTTGCTCTGTTTCTTGCACTTGCTCTGTTTCTTGCACTTGCTCTGTTTCTTGCACTTGCTCTGTTTTTTCAACAGCCGCACTCATTGCATTGGAATTACCGGAAATAGGCGATAAGAAAGTGATGGCGGAACGTAAATCGGCAATGCGTCCTGCACTCATGGTTAATTTCTGCGCCAATTCATCGTCACTTGCCCTGCACAAAGCTTCAATATTGGTGTATCCGGCTGACACTAAGGCTTCCATGGAAACTTCCGCCACCGATGCCAACTGTTCAAGCCCATGTCCAATGGCATTGGCCTCGTTGTAACGGGTTTCGGTAAAAATATCTATTTTCCAACCCAGCAGCTTGGCAGCAAGTTTTACATTTTGCCCTTTACGCCCAATGGCATTGGTAAGCTGGTCATCAGGCACAATAATTTCCAAAAGATTGTGCTCATCATCCACAATGATGCGTGAAACCAAGGCAGGTGCCAACGCATTACGTGCATATGTAGCTATGTCCGCACTCCAAATAACTATGTCAATGCGCTCACCACGCAATTCTTGCACTATATTTTGAATGCGTGAACCTCGCACCCCAACGCAAGCCCCCACAGGGTCCACATCTCGTTCGCGCGAAAGCACAGCCACCTTTGCCCGTGAGCCGGGATCCCTGGCAACGCCCATAATTTGCACGGTGCTGTCATCAACTTCAGGAACTTCACGCCGAAATAGTGCAGCCATATAATCACGATGCGCACGAGAAACAATAATTTGCGGCCCACGTCCTTCACGACGCACATCAGAAATAATGGCCTGCACACGATCACCACGCTTGTAATGTTCGCGAGGAATTTGCTCATCTCTTGGCAGCATGGCCTCAGTACGTCCAAGGTTAATAATCCAGCCCCCTTTGTCACGTCTTTGCACTATGCCAGAAACAATTTCACCAAGGCGTTCCTTATATTCATCATAAATGATACCCTGCTCGGCATCACGCATACGCTGGATGATTACTTGCTTGGCCGACTGGGCAGCAATACGCCCAAGGTCTTGCATTTTCACCTTAAAACCCATTTCGTCATCGAGCTGTACCGAGGGGTCGTGGTCAAGAGCTTCTTGCAATTCTATTTCCGAATCTTCATTGGCAAGGTCGCCGTCGGCCACAACTATCTTAAATTGATAGACTTCAATATCACCGGTGGTATCATTATAATTTACTTCGATAATAGCATCTTCGCCAAAACGACGAATCATGGATGCCTTTACGGCATCCTCTAGGGTTTCAACCAACATTTTGCGCTCAAGACCCTTGTCTTTGCTGATTTGATCTATGGCTTTTTTAAGTTCAATGGGGTTCATGCTACCTCCGATTTTTTCCCAATGTGTTCGGGTAAAATCCACAAAAACTATTTTTTATTTTTTTTACCGGGCTTTTCCGGCATTACAAAAATATGCACACGTACAACCCTACGTGCCATATGAAAATTTATTGTGATGTCTTGCTCTTGTTCACCTTCGTTCGTACAAAGAGTAAAAGTATTGTCCTCAAGCTTTACGCTTTGCAAAATCCCCTTTATTTTCTTACGCCCGTAAAGAGCCGGGGGGCAATCTTGTAAAAATTCCACGAGACTCACTTCGATGGTGTCGCCTTCATACCCTTGCAGTTGCGCCAATTGAAAAAATATACGTGAAAATCCCGGTGAGGAAACTTCTAGGATATATGCCGAAGAAAAAACATCTTCCACGTCCAGAGCAAGCCCCAGCATACGTGAAATCTTTGCACATTCCTCCACTGTGGCCGAAAGCGCACGCAGGTTTTCTTGGATTGTTTCATCAGCCTGCATAGTTTCATCAGCCTGCATAGTTTCATCAGCCTGCATAGTTTCATCAGTCTGCGAAAAACTGTTTTTCAGTCGGTCGAGATTTTTTTCCACATACACACGCACCAGCGGTCTTGTGCCCGAAAGTAATTCTATACCCCAAATATCAAGCCCTTTCGATGTAACAATGGGCTTAGCAATGTTGTGTAATGTATCCAAAAGTTCTGGTTTTGCCATATAATCTCACGCATAAAAAAAGGGGGCCAAAACTGGCCACCCCGTTGTAAACAATAAGTTTTGCATCAGGATGAGGAAAGCAGCCTCAAAAAACATGCCCAAGGAGCACCTTCCTTGAAGAGCGTCCCCATTTGAAGAACGCCTTACTTTGAAGAACGTCTTATCCTGAAAAACATCGAAACATTTTATGGACACACGCTGCCACTTCCCCGTGAAGTTGGCGTTTTGTACATTGCAACAACGTCAATGTCAAGTTTATTTTAAAACCTTTGCGCATTTTGTTCCATGTCTAATTTTGTACAAATTTTCTTGGGGGAGGGACCTTTTTGGAAAAAGGTCTCCTCCCCC
>CAYJHK010000032.1:0-13012 GCA_964369515.1 uncultured Desulfovibrionaceae bacterium | reverse complement strand
CAAAAAATATCGCAAATTAGAATCACGTGCTGTGTCCGACTACAGGGCTTTAATTTTTTCCTTCCTTTGTTTTTACTACAACGTTGCTATGCATAATATTGGAGATCGTTTGTGTAAATTCAAGAGCCAAGTAGTATTCTTCCTCGGTGAGCAGTCCTCTCACCTCAGCTTTGGCTGCGGCAATGCTCTCGTCATCTTCTGATAGAAAGTGCGCCAAGTGGTAATATGCAAAGGCACGAGAAAGATTTTTTTCGCAACCAAAGCCGTATTTATTCATAGTTCCAAGGTAATATAAAGCATCGTATTGGGCATAAAGGGCGGCTTTTTCGTAGTGCTCATAGGCTAATGCATAGTCTCTTTCAACGCCTTCGCCTGTGGCGTATTTATTGGCAAGGTATGTATTGGCTTTCAGATCTCCAAGTTCAACGGCTTTTTTATAATATTCGAATGACTTACGGAAGTCTTGCGGCATATCTCGCCCTGTTTCATAAAGTATTCCAAGTTTTTTCAAGGCGTTAATATTGTTTTGGTCTGCTGAATTCTTCAAATGCTCCAATGCCAAGGACATGTTATAGTTGATAGTGTTGGGGTCGGCATACAAAATGCCAAGTTGAAATTGGGCTTCGGCATGTTTAAGCTGCGCTGATTGTGTGTAGTATTGTATGGATTTAACGGAATTTATTAAAACGCCTTCACCCTTTTCATATAACAACCCCAGCTGATAAAGGGAAGGTGCATGGCCTTTTTTGGCAGCTTGTTCAAAAAAATCAATGCATTTTGTGTAGTCTCTTTTTACACCCATGCCGAACTTGTACAGTATGGCTAAATTATACAGAGCCGTGATGGAGCCGTTTTCCATGGCCTTGGTGTAATGGAAAAATGCTTTGGCGTAGTCTTGTTTCACCCCAAGCCCGTTGTGGTAAAAATAGCCCAGCTTATTGTGCGTATCATGTCCACGTTTATCAGATAGTTGATAATATTTAAAGGCAATTGCATATGACTGAGGAACCACCAGCCCATATTCATTAAAATATCCTACGGCATAAGCACCGGCTGCGTTGCCATGCTCGGATGCCAGAGTATAGTATCTAAGGGCTTGCTTAAGATCCTTGGCAACGCCAAACCCTTCTTTGTATAAAATTGCTAAATTAAAATAAGCTCTTGGCACATTTCTTGAGGATTTCAAAAAAAGCTTGCGCGCCATGTGATAGTTTTGTGTAACGTGCTTTCCTTCATAATAATAAAGACCCAAATTATATTGAGCTTCGGCAACTTCTTGCGCAGCAGCCAAGGCGTAGTATTCACGGCTTTTTTGAAAATCTATAATGCCTTGAAAACCTTCTTCGTAGCGAATGGCAAGATAAAACTGTGCAATGCCAAGACCTTGATCCGCTGCTTTGAGCAAGTAAATATCAGATAGTGACGTATTTTGCGGTGTACCGAGGCCTGCCCTGTACATGGTGGAGAGCATGTATTGACTATGGGCGTTGTTTTGCATCGCCGCCTTTTCAAAGTAGAAAAAAGCATACTTATTATCTTTTTTCAGATTTTTCCCTGAAAAATAAAATATTCCAAGCAGGTCTTGCGCTTGAGCAGAATCCATCTGCGCCGCTTTTTTGAGTGTTTCTAAAGCTTTTGGGATGTTTTTAGGCGTACCGAAGCCATTTAAATATAAAAGAGCTAAATTAAAGGTAGCGTTGGCACTGCCTTTTTTAGAGGCCGCCAAGAGTTTATTAAAAGCCAATTTTCTGTTGTACTGGCGGTTTTTTGCTCTTGGGCCGTCAAAGATGGCTTGGCTTACTATACCGTCCTTATTTGTCAGTGGTTTATACACATCTTCAATGCTAGCTAAGGAGAGCGGTGGGCTGAGTGTCAGTAAAAAAATGAGAGTCAAGAAGGAAAATATTGTATTTTTATGCAAAATAGTATTCATGTAAGCATCCTCCTCCCCAAACTAAACAGCACGAGACGTATTGTCAAGATGTGCGCATCTGAGTGAAAAAGATTATCATGCCATCTAAGGAAACACTGATTAATTTTACTGAGTTAAGGCAATAGTTCCATTTGTATATTTTAAATCACTATTATCTTTTTCAGTGACGACTAACTAAAAAAATGTTTAATTTTAGATTGTTAAAATGTTTTTCAGTGACGATTAATTAACGCCCAAGATTCCAAATCGGTATAAATTCATCAAGATAAATACCGGTTGTAGTTACATGCACACGCAGAACATATACTTCAACACCCACCTCCAGCGCTTGCCAAAACAACTTTGCATAGGCCGGATCAATCACCTCAGCCGGCGCAAAGCATTTTCCGTCTGCTCGCTGCACAATGTATAACATGGCCGCACGCTCATTATTTTTGACAATATCCATAAGCTCAAGCAAATGTTTTTGCCCTCTGGTTGTACAAGCATCCGGAAACATAGCCATATCATCTTCGACCATGGTAACATTTTTGCACTCAACCCACAGAGGAACTTTATTTTCACCGCTTATTCGCGCATCCAGTCGAGATGCGCCACGGGTGGCTTCACGCTGTAAATGCGTATAACCGGCGGCAAAGTCGAGCAATCCGGCCTGAAAAGCAGCCTGTAAAATTTTATTGGGCATAGAGGTATTTACGCCCACCCAAAAACCTTCTGTGTCGGCCAAATCTTTTTCGTGCCACTCACCAAATGTTTTTGGTAGCCACACAGCCTCTTGCGTAAAGGGCAGTTTTCTTTTGGGATTATTCGCAGATGAAAGTAAAACCGGCAAGCCTTCTCGCAAAAGCCCAAGCATGGAGCCAGAATTATTGCTGTGTACCCATGTTTGCGCACCGTCAAGCAAAACAGCAACGCTAAATCTTTTGTGCCGACGCAAAAAAAATCCCACTCGCATACCCTTTGGATAGTAAAGCAATGGGGGCGAAATAAAATTCATGGCGGGTAAAGTGTTTACTTTTTTTTGCATATGGAGTATGAATTTTTTTATAATTATCGTTAAATAAACAAAAAGCCTAAATTACAAACTCTTCTGTAATTCATACGCTTAAACTATGACATCAACTTTAAGGATTACGACAACAATGAAACTCTCACATAAATTTTCTTGCGTCAAGCCCTCCGCCACACTGGCCATCAATGCAAAAGCCTTGGAACTAAAACAACAAGGTGTTGATATTATTAGCCTTGCCGTTGGCGAACCGGACTTCAACACGCCGGAACACATTTGCAACGCCGCCAAAGTTGCCATTGACGCAGGTTTTACTCGCTATACAGCCGTCGCCGGCATTATGGAATTACGCAAGGCAGTTGCTACGTATTATACAAACGAATACGGCGCAAGCTTTGTTCCGGAAAATGTGGTCATCTCCAATGGCGGAAAGCAGCCGCTATACAATATTATGCAGGCTCTGTTAAACCCTGAAGATGAGGTGCTCATTCCGGCGCCGTATTGGGTGAGCTATCCGGACATGGTAGCACTTGCCGGAGCAAAGCCGGTGTCCGTGCCAACCTCTGTTCACGATGATTTCAAAGTAAACACCGCCCAGCTGGAACAGCATTTAACGTCAAAAAGTCGTATGCTTATCCTTAACTCACCCTCCAACCCCACAGGCGTCATTTACAGTCAGGAAGAGCTTGACACCTTGCTTGCTTGGGCCATGGAAAAAGGTCTTTTTGTTATTTCCGACGAAATATACGACCAACTGATCTATGACGGCAAAACCTCTGCCACTGCGGCGCATTGGTTTTTACGCTATCCTGAACAAATTGCGCTGTGCAACGGTGTATCTAAAAGTTATGCCATGACCGGTTGGCGTGTTGGCTATAGCGTCTGTTGCCAAGAATTGACAAAGGCCATCATCACCTTGCAAGGGCAAAGCACCTCCAACGTATGCTCCATTGCTCAAAAAGCCGCCTTAGCTGCTCTTGAAGGACCAAAAGATTTTATGCAGGCCATGCAGCAAATATTTACAAGGCGCAGAGACCTTGGTTATGCTAGGATTAAAACATGGGATAAAGCCATCTGCCCATTGCCGGGCGGCGCATTTTATTTCTTTGTGGATATTCACAAATATTTCAGACAAGGGCTTGCCAATGACGTAGAAATGTGTACTTTCTTATTAGAACATGCGCATGTGGCTGTGGTTCCCGGCTCTGCCTTTGGCGATGAAAAATGTATACGTTTTTCTTATGCTCTCGCCGATGACGTACTTATGGATGCTTTAAACCGTATTGGAAACGTACTTCAAGACACTTAAAGGAAGAGAATTGCCATTGCATTCTTCTGAAAAGTCGTTGTTTGTAATTTTTTAGAATATAAAATAACAAAGATTTTTGTGCATCGCAGACACTTTTTCTGTTCGTTGGAAAAGTCTGTTTGCGGCGTCACGATAAAAAACCAAAAGTCTTAATACGTCCAATACGCTGCGATGCTTTTTCTCATGTCCTTATCTACTTTCGCAGAGCTGGCACTTATTGAACGGACTGTTATGGTAATTTCAGTTGAAATTACTATCTTGACTGCGAGAGCAGTCAAGCACTGCGTAGGCATAAGCGCAATTTATTTGCGCTGTTATGTGCCGAGGCAAGTGTGCCTTTAATAAAGTTGACATTAGTAATGTCAACTTAAAATACTGTATAATTATACGATTTATGTTTGTCTGTCATTTTCGCAAAGCAAGAGTTTTTTAAAAGACTTGTAAGAATTAAAAAAATTTAACCGGGTGATAGATTTAAAGTTTGAGGGGTTTTATGACTGATAAAATATTTCCGCAAAATTTACACGGGTTGAGTGAGGCCTTAGCCAGAATTACCAACTCACACACCTTAACCACCGGTGATTTTGGTGATGCGGCTCTTCTTATTGCTAAGGAGGGTGCGCACGCACTTGATGTTACCCGTGTATCTATCTGGAATGTTTACCCTGAAAAGACCATGATGACTTGCGTGTTGCGCTATACAGCACAATCCGAAGAAGTGGACACGGTGGAAGACTTCAACTTAGAATCAAGCGATTCTTATTTTCGTGCACTTCAAACAAATCGGATTATCAGTGCCGACCATGACACCCCTCAAGCTTTGGCTATATTTGAAGACGTATATTCCAAAGATATTACAGCCATGCTAGATGCGCCGGTGCGTGTACGCGGTGAGCTTGTGGGGGTTATCTGTCTTGAGCAAAACTTTAAGCAACGTATTTGGACACAAGAAGAGATGAATTTTGCGTCTTCGCTGGCGGATTTCCTGGCACTTGCCAAATCGTCAGAGCATTATGCAACGGCCATTAAAGCCCTCAATACCACCAAAAGGCGTGCCGACAGACTCATGGCCAATCTACCCGGCACCATCTATCAATGTCTCAACGAACCCCCCACCTATCGCTTTACCTATGTGAGCGAAGGCAGCCTGCCGCTTTACGGTTATACTCCCGAAGAATTGACACGAGAGGGCGGTGTGCGATTTTTTGACCTTGTGCATCCGGACGATGTGCAAGAGTTGGCCGATATAAACCTCAAAACGCTGGATATTGGCCTCCCCCTCGATACAACGTTTAGGATTATCGCCAAGGACGGTACCGTAAAGTGGATATGGGAGCGCAGCCGAGTTGCCGAGTTCACGCCCACCGGAGAACCCTATGTTTTGGAAGGATTTTTATCAGACATTACCGAGCAAAGACGCCTTGAAAGTGCTGAGCTGGCTAACCAAGCCAAGAGCACTTTTTTGGCCAATATGAGCCACGAAATCCGCACCCCCATGAACGCCATCCTAGGCATGGCAGACATCGCTTTGCGCCATGGGGCTACACAGCAGGTTGAAGAATGTTTGCAAAATATTAAGGGTGCAGCCGGTTCATTGCTGGCCATCATCAATGATATTTTGGACTTTTCCAAAATCGAAGCCGGTGCCATAGAAATCATACCGGAAGCATACTATGTAGAGTCATTTATCAATGATATTGTGTCATTAATTAATGTCCGCCTTGGGGGCAAAACAATAGATTTCCTTATTGATGATTACCCCGACACCCCAAATATCTTAATAGGCGATAGCATTCGCATTAAGCAGGTGCTCATAAATCTCTTGACAAATGCCTTAAAATTCACCACCAAGGGGCACATCCGTCTCACCATTGGGGCAGAGTCTGCAAACAAGGGCGAAAAAACCACACTCAAAGTCAGCGTGGAGGACACGGGTATTGGCATAAAACGTGAAGATCTTCCCATACTTTTCAATACTTTTTCGCAGCTTGATACCAAGAAAAACAGAAATATCGAAGGCACAGGACTTGGCCTTGCCATAACCAAAAGCCTTGTGGAAGAAATGGGTGGGAACATCTCCGTGACCAGTACCTATGGCGTCGGTTCATGTTTTTCATTTGAAATACCCCAAATAGTAGAAGAAAACACTCCTCTACTCAAAAAGAAAGACGTAAGTCACATACAAGTCGGTATTTTGCTCGAATCAAGGGTAAAGGCAGAGTTTTTATGCAAAAAACTTGCAAATATGAATTACAACGTGGATGTTACCACAAGAGAAGCCGATCTTTCGCAGTTTACACATATTTTTGTTGATTATCATAGCCTTGACAGTCTTGATGTGAACGCCTTAGGCAATATTTTTATCATCGCCATCTCGCGTAATTATTTTGAAGGAAAGGACGTACCTGATAATGTCAACGTAGCCTACACGCCATTAACCACCATAGTCATGGCAAGGCTTTTGGAGGGTTCCGTCTATCATACAGGCGACAGTGCCGGACAGGGCTGTGGCGATTGCGGGCTAAAGACACAGGGCGTGCGTGCCTTGGTGGTTGATGACAACAGCATAAACCTCATCATTACCCAAAGCGTTTTGGAAGAATATGATGTCGTTGTTGATACTGTTCTTTCCGGCGAAGAAGCTCTCAAAAACGTCCAAGAACTTGCCTATGACATTATTTTTATGGATCATATGATGCCGAAAATGGACGGCGTTGAGACCACACAGCACATTCGCGCCCTAGCCGACGATCGTTTTTCTGTGGTTCCCATAGTGGCGCTTACTGCCAATGCGGTAGGTGACGTGCGCTCAGAATTCTTAAAAGCCGGCATGAACGATTTCCTTTCAAAACCACTCATTATCAAGGAGTTGGAGCGTGTTTTACGGCAGTGGCTGCCCACGGACAAATGGAGTAATGTTGAAAATTAGCGATAGACAAGATTAACAATTAATATTTCAATTTTTAAAAGATGTGCGCTGAAGTCATTCCAAAAGATATAATTTGCGGGCATCTTAAATTGAAACCTTTTGTCAATACGTTTGGTTATATTAAGCATATCTTCATAAATATTCGATAAATAAAATATCCATAACTGTTTGATTTAAATGAACAACAACTAAACATTATCTCTTTATGAAGTATGCTTTTCCGTTTATGAAACCTGCTATAGATAAAATTTTCATGCCAACGTTAACAAAGCTTATAACTGAAACGGTTTACGCATTGTATACTCCGGTCATACTATCACCCAAGTATTCGGCAACGCTTTAGCACTTTTACCAAGATAAGCACCGTACATATAACGATATTTTTGTCATTCACCAAAAAAATTAAAATCTTAAGGTGTTAAAATCCAACGCTCCCAGCCGAACAATGCTATTCACTTCGCCATGCTTCAACTTACATTACTAAATACCGACAAAACATGAGACTAATAAAAACAAGGAGTATATATGACTAAATTTTCTCAAAATTTTCTATCACTGCAACAAAGAGAGCAGCAAAGCCTGTGCCGCACCTACGGACGTTACCCTCTGGCGCTGGTGCGAGGAAGCGGTTCTGTTGTGTGGGATGTTGACGGTAAAGAATATGTCGATTTACTTGCCGGTATTGCTGTCATCGGACTAGGCCACTGTAACCCCGAAGTGAACAAAACTCTTCACGAACAATCTCAAAAATTATGGCATGTTAGCAATCTATTCTATCAAGAAGAACAGCTTGAACTTGCGGAAAAACTGCTTTCCACATGCCATATGCAGAAAGCTTTTTTTTGTAATTCCGGCGCAGAAGCCAACGAAGCAGCTTTTAAGCTTGCAAGACGTTATATGCGCAAAGTAAAAAAGCGTGATGCCTATGAGATTATTACCCTTAGCGGAGCCTTTCACGGTCGCACCCTCGCAACTGTCGCCGCCACAGGACAAGAACGCTTCCAAGATGGGTTTACGCCCATGCCCGCCGGCTTTATTAACGTACCCTATGGAGATATGCAGGCACTGAGGGAAGTCATAACCGAAAAAACCGCCGGCATTTTCCTTGAAGTAGTCCAAGGAGAAGGCGGCATTCGTCCCATAAGTGCCCAATATATCAAAGCCATAGAAAATCTTTGCCGTGAAAAAGATATTTTATTCATGGTAGATGAAGTGCAAGCGGGTCTTTGTCGTACCGGAAAATTTTGGGCATTTCAAAATTTTGATGTGCAGCCGGATATTTTGACCATGGCAAAAGCTCTTGCCAACGGCCTGCCCATGGGAGCCATGCTCGCCACCGATGAAGTTAATGCCGGCTTTGAAGCAGGCAGCCATGCCACAACTTTTGGCGGCGGAGCACTTCTTTCCAAAGTCGCCGCCACCTGCATTGACATATTGTTGCGTGATAATTTGGCCGATCGAGCTGCCAATGTTGGCGCACGCTTCCAAGAAAAAATTCAAGCCCTTGCCAAGCGCATTCCGGGCAGCATTAAAGAAGTGCGTGGGCTTGGACTTATGCTTGGCATTGAACTTTGTGCCAACGGAAAAAATGTTTGGGAGGATTTACTCGCTTCAGGTTTTATTTGCAACCTTAGCCATGATACAACCTTGCGTCTGTTGCCTGCCCTCACAGTTGAAGAAGCGCAGCTAGATGCCTTTGTGCAAGCACTGGAAATTATTTTACAAAAATATACTCAGTAATACTTTCCTTATTTTTGGTAAAGTGGCTATTGCCTTTAGCCGGCAAAGAAATACTGCGCTCGCAATGACCTTGAATAAAAAGAAAAATTCAAGCTAAAACCTGAGCTAAGGTAATAGCCACATTTGATAAGACTTTAGATGTTTAACGTCTTTGATGGTTAGCTAGAGGGATTTTTTTGCTTAGAAAATTTCGCCTCCTCCTTCTTAAGGAAATAATTTATTATCATTTCAATTGTTTGAGTGTATGATTAATTTTTTTTGCTATAAAAAAAATGTGTTGTCATAAGCGAAAATTTTTCATATGGATGTCTTAAACGCTTGAGGAATAAACATGACCCAATCCAAAACAAACAGCATTATTTTAGCCACACGAAACGCCGGTAAAATCCGTGAACTTGCGCAAGCTTTAAAAGAATATGGACTTGAAGTCCTTGGACTTGAAGACTATGCTTGGCTTGAAGATATTGAAGAAAGTGGTGCAACATTTGAAGAAAACGCCCTGCTTAAAGCCCAGTATGTTGCGGACAAAACAGGACTTATTGCCATTGCCGACGATTCCGGCCTTGAAGTTTCAGCTCTTGAAGGCGCACCGGGGGTGTATTCTGCTCGCTATGCCGATGACTTGGCTTTTCTTGAAGGCGAAAGCAGGGACGAGCGGAATAACCGCAAGCTTTTGACCGACATGCAGCATCTTGCACCGGAACAGCGCAATGCCCGCTTTGTGTGCGTTATGGCTGCGTGCAAACCATTTGGCAGGCATCTCGTGGTACGTGGCACTTGGGAAGGACGCATCTTAGAACAGGCTCAAGGTGAAAATGGTTTTGGCTACGACCCGCTCTTTTTTGACCTTAACTTGCAACGTTCAGCCGCAAGCTTAAGTAAGGAAGAAAAAAACGCCCGCAGCCATAGGGGACAAGCCCTCAGGAAATTGTTGGAGCAATGGCAAACATTTCTTATGGATGCACATAAATGACCGGCAAGAGTATAGGTTATAGTTGCGCTCTTGGTGCCGTTTTTCTTTGGGCAGGAAATTTCGTTTTGGCACGAGCGGTGGCTGAGCACATAGGCCCTGTACAACTCAATTTTTGGCGATGGCTCGTGGCCTTTCTCTGTGTTTTGCCCTTTGCAGTGAGCACTTGGCGGCAAAATTGGCCTGAAATCAAAAATCATCTCTTTTTTATCTGCGCACAAGGTATTATTGGTGTGGCGCTCTTAAATGCATTTTTTTATCATGCTGCCAGTACCACAAGCAGTATAAATATTGTACTTTTTGTCCCTTCAGCTCCCATTACGGTCATGCTGCTGTCACGAATTTTTTGCGGTGAACCCATCACCTACAGCCGCCTACTTGGGCTTGGCATCATTTTAAGCGGTCTCATCCTACTTATTTCACGAGGCTCATGGAGTAATCTTACTGCTTTTGACATACATACAGGTGACTTGTGGAGTATTGCCGGAGTTATATGCTTTGGAGTATATACATTTTTGACACGCTATCGTCCGCAAAATATCTCCATGTCCACATTGCATACGGCTATTTTTGGTGCCGGCCTACTCGCCAGTCTACCGGCACTCTTTTTGGAAATGCACTTCTTACCCCCCACGGTCTGGACCGCAGAAGTTTTGGGAAGCATCGTGTATACCGGCATTGGCTGTTCGTGTATGGCCTATATTCTTTGGACAAAAGCCATTGATAATATTGGACCTGTCACCGCCGGCATGATTTATTATTCCATCCCCCTCTTTACGGCTTTAAAAGGAGTGCTTATACTTGGAGAGTCAGTAACTCTAATCCATGTCGTAGGCGGAACCCTTATGCTTTCCGGTATAGTCGTTGCAAGCCTACCCTCGAAAATACCCTCGGCAACCATAGACCACACGCCCTGCGTCGACACTAAGTAATCACATAAAACCGTGTAGATAAAGAATTTTTCAAGAACCAAACACAGCCACAACCCAAAAAAGAGCGTACTATGAAAGAACATTACATCATGAATGACGGCAAACTTGTTTCCACAGCCCCCACTTACACAAAAACCATCTGTAGTTTCACGCTAATGCTTATATTTATTGTCGCCGTTGGCTATGTAAGCTATTATTTTACATGGAAAAAATACGCACTTCCGGATAATTCACAGGTAATCAGCCAAGACGAGTATAAAAAATATAAAGAGATGGAAAACAGTCTCAAAGCTGCGCTTGAACGAGAAATAATCGGTAAACAATACAATCTTGATCGCAATGCCCTAAAAGTTGTCATCAATGAAATATTTCCCAAAAAAAATATGAGTGAGCAACTTAAGGATGAATACATTGATGCAGCCATCAAATGGGGGGCGCATTACTCCATTCCGCCGTTGCTCATTTTAAGCATAGCCTATCGTGAAAGCCTCTTTGATGCCAGCCAGATATCATCGGCCAATGCCCGTGGCCCCATGCAAGTCATCTACAAATATCATGCTGATAGATTGAAAAAAATCGGCAAGAAAGAGCAAGACTTACACGAAATTGACACAGGCATTCGCATTGGCACAGAAGTTCTTCGTGCCTTTTATGATCATCACAAGAAAGACATTTTCAAGGCCATGATGAGCTATGTGGGCGGCGACCATCCCCAGTATGCCGAAGATATTTTATCCCGCTATTTTAGGGCACGCATCTTCGCTCAAGACGTGCAAAAATAGCGGGACAAAATTTTATTAGGCCATATGCGTTTTCACTTGCTCTGCAATACGTAGACACAGCTCCGCCTTATTTAAAGTATAGAGATGAATGCCGGGGGCACCGCCTTCCAAGAGTTTACGGATTTGCTCTACCGTGAAGGCAATTCCAAGCTCATGCACCGCCGCATCTCCACCTTCTTTATGCGCTCGCTCAAGCTCCATAAAAAGTTTGCTCGGCATATTTGCACCGCATAGAGAAAGTATGGTTCGCACCGACGACAGGCTCTGTATGGGTAAAATGCCGGGAACAACAGGAACATTTACATTTTTTTGCCGCAAGGCATCCACAAAATCAAAATACTCACGTACATCAAAAAACACTTGTGTCACCACAAACTCCGCCCCGGCTCGGATTTTTGAGAGCGTATAGGTGCGATCAAGAGCAAAGGTTGGAGATTCAGGATGCGGAGCCGGATAACCGGCAACACCGACACTCATTTCAGGAGCAACACGGCGAATGTAGCGTACCAAATCTTCGGCAACTCGAAATTCGCCTGACGTAAACTCCTTTACATCCTTAGGTGACATATTTTTGGGCGGATCACCACGCAAAGCCAAGACATTCTCAATACCAATATCTTGAACTTTACCAAGAAAAGTCTTAATCTGAGCGGCCTTGGCACCAACACACGTTAAGTGCACCATGGGTTCCAGCCCCATTTCAAAGATGCGGCGGGCAATTTCCAAAGTATTTTCTTGGGATGAGCCGCCGGCACCATAAGTTACTGACGAAAATGCCGGCTTGAGTGCAGATAGCTGTTCTACACAAGAGAAAAAATCCGGCCATTGAGCTTTTTCCTTGGGTGGAAAAAATTCTAACGAAAAAAAGGGTTCCTTGGTATTGTGCAAAATGTGGCTAATTTTCATCGCTACCTCACGTTGGCTAAGTTACAGTTGTATTGGAAAAATAAAATCGCATGTCAATAAAGATCTCAAACAGCTAAACCTAAAAAGAAAATAAGTGTCATATAGAAAGTCTTTTCAAAAAAAGTATATTACCAACAAAAAACATTGTGTCAATATAATCTTTTTACGTCTAATTTGAGATGTCTGCATAATCCAAAAAGATATGGATTGCTTCGTCGCAAGCCATGGCATTTTAATTTGCGATATTTTTTGTGGGGGAATGTTAAAACCATGTTTTAGCGTTATAAAAATTCCGGAAAAGTGCATTCCATGCCCTTATTTTCGGCATTTTTATTTGCATATTTTCGTTAAAATATGTTTAATTTTAGATTGTTAACATGTTTTTCAGTGACGACTAAATATTTCAATGTGGCTATTGCCTTAACTCACTAAAATTAAGGAAACACGGATTAATTATTTTCTTGAGGGGGGAAGGGGAACTTTTGCCAAAACCCAAAAGCTT
>CAYJHK010000031.1:0-13262 GCA_964369515.1 uncultured Desulfovibrionaceae bacterium | reverse complement strand
GGAAAACCCTTTTTGGCGCTAGCAAAAGGGTTTTCCTTCCCCCCAGATAAAAAATTATTAAGTCGCACTAAACTTCAATATTACTTCAAAATAAGTTGCTTACGATAAGCAGCATAGGCTTCTCGCATGGCAATGTATGGGTCCACCGCAATTTTTTTTGTCTGCTCATACGCAGGTAAAATGGTACGCATTTCATTAAAATATAAGGCATATACTATGCCGGAGGATACAAATGTCGGATCTGCATAAAGTAGTGGATCAATGAAGAAGTTTACCGCTGAACCGACTCCGTCTCGCAAGGACGATGGCCCCATGAAGGGTAGAACGAGGTAAAATCCATCGCCAAGCCCCCAATGCCCAAGGGTTTGCCCAAAGTCTTCGCCGTCACGAGTCCATGGTACCACGGTTTTCTCACGGGCGGCTACGTCAATGAGCCCTGCAACTCCCACGGTACTATTAATCATAAAACGCCCAAACTCTACGCCGGCAAGCTGAAACTTACCTTGCAAAAGAGCGTTGACAAATCGAGCCGGAAAGAGCAGATTTTTCAAGAAGTTACTCAGACCTGTCTGCACTTTATCGGGCACAATGGTATCATAGGCTGTGTAGGCCGGCTTAGCCACATAGGTAAAAAATATATCGTTGAAGCCAAACCAAAAGCGGTTCCACGGCTCCAGAGGATCATTTATTCCATGCACCGTGCCCCCGCTTTCGTAATCATCAAGACTGTCCCCGTCCGTGTCGCCCGTATCGCCCTTATCTCCGTAATCATCCAAGTCTGTATCGCCGGAATTTTTGCCCATGGCATGTGTTAACACACCGGGATTTATGAAACCCGGCTCGCCAAGACCCGTTCCTGCAGAGCAGCCCACATTGGCGCATAAAGTAAGGCAAAGCGCAACCCCTGCCAAGTACTTTATGAAAAACATGACTATAGCCCCTTCTTGATGACGGCGGCTCTTTCTCTAACCCTTGCCGTTAATTGTTCGGGGGTTGCTTTGCCCAAAATATCGCTAAATTGACTGCGATAGTTTTTTACAAGGCTTACACCCTCAATGAGCACATCGTAGACTTTCCACGTTCCGCCCTTGGGTAACATGCGATAAGATATGGGAATTTTCCTGTTTCCGGCCATGGTCACTATGGTGCGGATTTCCACTCGCTTTCCTTGGTTGCCGCTGATAACTCCTGCATACTCCATGGTCTCCCCCTTGTAGCCGCCAAAACCGTCAAGATAGGTGGCAAAGAGCAATTCCGCAAAGGCATCCGTGAAGGTCTTTTTTTGCGCAACACTAAAGGATTTCCAATGTTTACCAACGGTACGCTGGGAGAACTCTGTAAAATCAAATATGGAATACACCACCTTTTCGATGGACTTATTCAAAGCCCTGCGTGTGTTCGGGTTGGCATAACCGGGGTCTTTCAAGTAATGCAGAATTTGCTGTACAGACTTATCCATGGCAGCCTTGGCAGCAGCTTCGGCGGCATTGGCATGGGCATTGCTATTGACAAAAAAAACACCTGCAAAAAGAAAGAACACGCCAAATATTGAAAATAAACATTTTTTCCGTAACATTATACACCTCCAAAGGCAAATTTACTGATAATTGATTCTAAATCCACGGCCGATTCCGTATCGACGATTTCACTGCCGGCAGTTAAGTAGGTATCGGAGCCGCCGGGAGCTAAACTTATGTATTTATCGCCAATAAGTCCGCTGGTTTTCACTGAAGCTATAGTATCGTCAGTGAGTTTTACATTCTTGTCAAGGTACAAAGACACCTTTGCTTGAAAATTTTTGGCATCCAGCTGCACAGCACTGACACGCCCCACCTGCACGCCGGCAATTTCCACACTTGCTCCCACACGCAAGCCCGATATGGAATTAAAACGTGCGGAAATCTCATAGCCATCGCCGCCAAGCACCTCCATGCGCCCAAGCTTTACGGTTAAATACGCCGTACACATGAGCCCAAGAAACACAAAGACACCAAGCCAAATTTCTTTTGAAATATTCATAATAGCCCCATTTATCTGTCTATTTATTCGTTTATTTATTCATCCATTCCAGCAAGGCCGTATGCACATCATCATCCTGCCCTTGAAAATTGCCCAAGGAGTTCTGCTCAAGCTCTAGGGGCTTGCGTGCTAAAAAATGCTGTATATATTCTTGTTCGCTGGCTATCAGTTGTTCATAAGTTCCATTAAATATAAGTCTTTGTTCGTGTAAAACCCAGACATAATCCGCAATGCGCTCAAGGCTTTGCAAATCATGACTCACCACCACCATGCTCATACTGGGAAAAGTTTTTTTCATATCCAGCAGCATCTGATCCATATGCGCAGCCGTAATGGGATCAAGCCCTGAGGTTGGCTCGTCGCAAAATAAATAGGGTGGTTCGGTAATCATGGCACGAGCCAGTCCGGCACGCTTGCGCATCCCTCCGGACAATTGCCCGGGATAAAAATTCGCAAAGTCTTCAAGCCCCACGAAGGATAGACTGCGCATGGCCGCATCGTACATGGATTTAGTGGATAATTTCGTATGTTCCCGTAAGGGTAAAGCAATGTTATCAAGCACAGTCAACGCACCAAGCAAGGCTCCATCTTGAAAGAGCATACCCATACGCCTTCGCAAACGCCGAAACTCTTGTGTCGGCAGGGCAAAAAAATCCACTTCACCGAGAAGAATTTTGCCGGAAATGGGACGTGCCAAGCCCACGAGATGACGTAAGAGTGTGGACTTGCCGCTTCCGGAACCGCCTAAGATAACAGTGATTTTGCCTTGCGGAATGTGAGCGTTGATGTCTCGTACTATGGCTTTGTCACCATAACCTATACTACAATTTTCAAAAGTAATTGTGCTGGCTTGCATTAATGTTTTCCTATAATAACAGGGATGTAAGCACATAGTCTGCCACAAGAATGAGGCTTGAAGCCATGACCACAGCCGATGTGGTGGCATTGCCAACAGCCGCCGGCCCCACACTGTCACGGCGTAAATGCGTATAGTATCCTTGATGACAACAGACTGTAATAACAATTATTCCGAAGGTAATGGCTTTCAAAAAACCGCCCATGACATCGGATAAACTCACGGCATTTTGCATCTGATAAAAATACGCCCCCTCATTGATGCCCAGCAAGAGGACGCCGGTCAAATAGCCGCCGACAATGCCAATGACGTTAAAAATAGCTGTAAGCAACGGAAAGATGATTATTCCGGCCAAAAGCCTAGGCGTTGCCAAATAGCCGATGGGGTGTATGTCCATCACTTCCAAGGCATCGATTTGATCCGAAATGCGCATAACGCCAATTTCTGCTGTCATGGCGGAGCCTGCACGTCCGGTGAGCATAATGGCCGTAAGTACAGGCCCAAGCTCACGAATGAGCGTAAGGGAAATGGCAGCACCGAGCATTCCTGTGGAACCAAATTTCACCAAGGTGTAATATCCCTGTAAACCCAGAACCATACCACAAAAAACACCGATGAGCAATATGAGGAAAAGGGACTTTGCCCCGATGGCAAAACCCTGTTCACGACATTTGGCAAAAAGACGTGGCGTTGCAAAGCTCTGTCGCAACGAAACCAGCAAGAACGCAAATAATGAACCCATACTCGCCAAAATATCAAAAGCAATTGTGCCTAATTTTGCGCACAACGTCCGAAACATAGTCATAATCAGCGTACCGCAGTTTTTTGTTTAAGTAAGGGATTTCCAAGTTTTAACTCGATAAGCCGTGCCCTTGTTTCATCGGCTTGCCTCTGTGTGCCACGCACCATGACGTAGACAATATAATATTCACCAACCTTTGTGGAGCGGGTGCGCATCCCATCAGCTTCCAGCTCGGCACGCAACGTGTCCACGGACTTTTCATCTTTTAAGGACGATACTTGAAAGAGAAAATTGAAAATCGTGGCAGTTTTCTGGGCACCATCCGCAGGTGACGAAGCTGCGCCCTTTTTTTCTGTTGCGCCCTTTTTTTCTGCTGCTTTTTGCTCATTTGATGTATCGTCCGCTGCGTTTTTATCGGCATCAGTCTCCGGCGTCGGTCGATTTTGCTCTTTATGCTTTAATTCTTTGGCATAGTTAAGTTCTTCCGGTGTCATAATCTTCTTGGTACCGTCGGCTTTGGCCTTGGAAGAAGTAACATGCGGCGACTTGTCATCAGCATTGGCATTTTTTCCGGCCTGCTTTACCACTGTCAGCGGCATACTTACACCTCTATTTTCAATAGTGTTTTCTTGTCCTCGACCGACAATAACGCCAAGCATAAAGGCCACCACCACTCCCCCCACCAGCACCAAGAGCATGGTCATAACAGCAGAAAAACCAACGCTGAAAGTGAACGTTCTTGGGGGGGCTGCACTCTTACCGTCAGTAGGGGCAGGTTCGCCGCCCTCACGTTTTACTGCTCCGTTAGCCTCATGTGCTTCAGCGTTTTTGGGAACATTTTTCGGTACCTTTTTAGCCGGTTGTGCCGGTTGCGCCTGTTTTCGTCTGGTGTTTTGTGGCATATTACTCTTCTCTGTATACGTTACGCCTTTAATTAGGGAAGTAGGAAAGTGTTGATTAATTATTTTTCTGGGGAAAACCTTTTGTGAACAAAAGGTTCTTCCCCAGACCCCTTTCCAAAAAACTTTCATGCGAATTTTTCTTACGAAAAATTCTTTTAAGTATGTTTAAATATAGAAGCTTTAGCTTTAAATGTGCTCAGCCTATGAAGTCACTGGGACGCAAAACAGGTCTGACGCAACAGATAGTTCTTTTTCAAATGTGGCTACTGCCTTAACTCAGGCTTTAGCGTGTATTTCTTTTAATTCAAAATTATTGCGGGCGCAGCAAAACAATCTAGAATGTAATCAGTATGGATTGCTTCGTCGCAGGCTCCTCGCAATGACGTTCGTGCTTGCGCAGTGTCTTTTTGCTAACTAAAGGCAATAGCCACATTTTCAAATAACTACTATTAAAACAAGCTATCTACAGTTCGCTCAAAATGAGTAAGATGCAAGGAAGGCGAAGCTTTTTGCGAAGGAAGTGTATCCAGAAAACATACTCGACCGGAGCAAAAAGCAAGCCTGACGATGCAGATGGTACTTTTTCAACGCACTGCTACATGGTAGTCGGTGCACTAACACCCAATAGGTCTAGTCCATTTTCGAGAACTCTAGCAACATTACGCAATAAAAGCAAGCGAGCAGCAGAAAGTTCAATGTCATTTTCTTGCAAAATATGATGCTTTCCATAAAATGAGTGTAAAAGTCCCGCAAATTCCGTTAAATAATGGCTGATATACTGTGGCCCCAAGTTCTGCGCAGCAAGCCGAATAACGCTTGGGAAACGAGCCGCCATACCAATGAGTGCCAAGTCATCATCATGGGTCAAGGATTTGAGTGCTGTTAATTCGGTGGTTTGCGGAAGACTTATACCTTTTTCTTCACTACGGCGCAGTAAAGCGCAAATTCTGGCATGGGCATATTGTACATAATATACAGGATTATCCATGCTACGCTGTTTAACAACTTCTAAATCAAAATCCAAGGAGCTGTCGCTTTTACGGGATAAAAACATAAAGCGTGCTGCATCCACGCCCACTTCTGCCACCACATCCGAGAGTGTTTCAAAGGTACCGGCACGGGTGGACATGCTCGTCTGTACATTTTTTTTCAGCAAGTTCACCAACTGAATGAGCACCACGTCAAAGGAGTTTTTCTCACGCCCCAGCGCAGTAATGGCTGCACGCATCCGTGGAATGTAGCCGTGATGGTCTGCACCCCACACATCGAGAAGATGGTCAAAGCCACGCTGAAATTTATTGTGGTGGTAGGCAATATCCGAAGCAAAATAGGTCAAGGAACCATCGGATTTACGCAAAACCCGGTCTTTGTCATCGCCAAGCTTTTCCGTGGCAAACCACAATGCGCCGTCTTTTTCGTACGAAAAACCTGCCTGTTTCAAAGCTGCAAAGGCCGCATCTATGGCACCGCTATCCACTAAGGACTTCTCGGAAAACCACACTTCATGCTCCACACGGAACTCTTCCAAATCCTTCTTTATGCCGTGCATAATGCTGGACATGGCATATTCATAGCAAATGTCCTGCGCTTCTTGCGGACTTTTTTCAAGCAAATTAGGCGCGTCGGCAAGCAATTTTTCTGCCATATCCTTGGGCAGACTGCTTGGGGATTGGAAAAGTATTTCTTTAGCGATGTCAATAATATACTCGCCCTTATAAAAACTTTCCGGCCACTCTACGGGTAAATTGCTTATTTCCAGTGCACGCAACCATACGGACAAACCCAAGAGCCGCATTTGATTGCCTGCATCATTAATATAATATTCAGTGTGTACTTCGTTTCCGGCAAAGCGCAATATTTTTGCAAGACTATCACCAACGGCAGCACCACGCCCGTGCCCTATGTGCAAAGGGCCTGTGGGATTTGCCGACACATATTCCACCAGCACCTTGCGTGGTGCACTGACCACATCAGCTCCATAGCGTGCGCTGCGTTCTTCAATGTGCATAAGCATTTTATGCCAAAATTCAGCCTCAAAGGTGATATTCATAAAGCCGGGGCCGGCTATGTCAACTTCGCTGATATGTGGATACTGTTTTAATTTTTCTGCTATGCTTGTGGCCAAATCATGCGGACGCTTCTTCGCTTCCTTGGATAGCAGCATGGCTATATTTGTGGCTAAATCGCCCTTATGTTTGGCGTCCCGTGGCGGCTCTATAACCACTTTTTCAGGGTAGGTTAACTCTAGCTCGTGCACTATTTCCTGCAAAGCCTTACTTACTATATCTATGGCATCCATCGTATTTTCCTTATCATTGCGTTGAAATGGTACAATTACCAGCTAAGCTCTTGGTCATAATCACTGAGGCAGGCGACTTTCACCTCACTTACATCAAGTGGAGCAAGGCAAGGTGCCACCATTTTGGAGAGCACAGCCTTGGGGCCGACTTCTAAGAAGCGTAGGTTGCCGCCAAAATCCGTCCACTGGTTTTGCATAAGTTCAATCCACAACACGGAAGAAGTCATTTGAGGGAACATATTTTCCCGTAAAATATCTGCTTCAAAAGTTGCCTTGGCGTTCACATTGCAATACACCGGCATTATGGGCTTTTTCCACTGCATCTTACGCAAGAGGGGCACGAACTCATTGGCTGCTTCGCTCATCATTGAGGTATGAAAAGCACCGCTGACTTTAAGCATTAAACCTCTGCCCTTCAACTCCTTGGCCTTACTTGCCGCCAATTCCACGGCATCTTTTGTACCGCTAATGACATATTGCGCCGGCGTGTTATAATTGGCAATGCGCAGCATTCCGCCCGTTTGTTCAGCGCACTGTTCTGTCAATTCACGCACTTGAGCTCCGCCAAGCTTCAAAATAGCCGCCATGGCTCCGACGCCTTGTGGGTCTGCCTCGTCCATAAGACGCCCACGCAAGCTTACCAGCTCCAATACTTCCGGAAAAGTGAGAGCTTTAGCAGCGGCTAAGGCTGTATATTCACCAAGACTGTGACCGGCTACGCAGGCTATGGAACCTACAGAACTCATGCGTGGCTCGAGCGCTTGCCACAATGCCAAATTCACCACACAAAGCGCAGGTTGCAATGCTCGTGTATTGGCCATGGCGGCCTCGTCATTACTCCAATATATTTCACGCAAAGGCAAACTGCTTATGCTCTCTGCTTTTTTCCATAAATCCATAGCATCCTTGGAATGCTCCGCAAGTCTGCGTCCCATATTGGCTTCTTGTGCGCCTTGACCGGGGAATAGCAGCGCAATGCTTGGTAGATTTTCTGACATATGTAGCTCCTTTTGTAGCAGTTCCGCTTGACATTTGTAATGTCAAGCTCTTAAAGACACGCTTCGCTTTGGCGCTAAACGTGCAAGTTAATTGCACTTGCGCCTCAGCGGCGGTCGCCTGCTTTCGCAGTCAGCATAGCAATTCCAAGTGGAATTGCTATAAGCATATCTTCATAAATATTCGATAAATAAATTATTCCTAATTATTTAACAAGACTAGGAAAGCGATGTTATTTATTTATGAAATATGCTCTTTCGCTTAAGAAGCGACACTATAAAGTAGAGCGATGGAATTTGCAAGCTTTAGAAAATGCAGAATTTACAGCATTAGACACATGATATCCATAAATCGAACCATTTTTCAGCAATTTATTATTTGTATCGAAAAATCTTTTTTACTTGACAAATTTCGGGACATTTCATAGAGATATGCAATATAGCATAAAAATCTTGAGGTACATATGTTTGAGAGCCTTTCGGACAGGCTTTCCACGGTTTTTCGCAATATCAGCGGACGTGGTCAGCTCAGTGAAGACAATATTCAAGAAGGTCTGCGTGAAGTGCGCTTGGCTTTGCTGGAAGCTGATGTAAATTTCAAAGTCGTCAAAAATTTTGTGGACAGCGTGCGTGAGAAGTGTCTTGGGCAGACCGTGACCAAGGGCGTCAGTCCTGCGCAGCAAGTTGTTAAAGTTGTTCACGATGAACTTGTGGAACTTTTGGGCGGCGAAACAACTCACTTGGAATTGCAAGGAGCAAAGCCGGCAGTCATTATGATGGTTGGCTTGCAAGGTTCGGGTAAAACCACATCCTCCGGTAAAATCGCCGCCATTTTACGCAAACAAAAAATGCAGCCCTACCTTGTGCCTGCTGACGTCTATCGGCCTGCTGCCATTGATCAATTGCAAACACTAGCCAAGCAGCTTTCCCTGCCCTGCTATGCCTCAAGTACCGACATGAATCCGGTGGACATTGCCAAAAATGCCTATGCCGAAGCCAAGGAAAGCGGAGCTTCGGTTCTGTTGCTGGATACGGCGGGGCGTTTGCATGTGGATGAAGCCTTGATGCAAGAGCTTGTGGCCATTAAGGAAGCGGTGCAACCACAGGAAATTTTATTTGTTGCCGATGCCATGACCGGTCAAGATGCCGTGACAGTGGCCGAGGTGTTCAATGAAAAATTGGGGATTACCGGCGTTGTGCTCACCAAGATGGACGGCGATGCCAGAGGCGGTGCGGCTTTATCCATCAAGTCCGTAACCGGTGCCTCCGTAAAATTTGTGGGTGTGGGCGAAAAGCTTTCGGAAATGGAAGTATTTCATCCCGATCGCATAGCCGGACGCATTTTAGGCATGGGCGATGTATTGTCCTTGGTGGAAAAAGCTCAAGAAACCATCGACGCCGAAGAGGCCGAAGCCATGGCCTTGAAAATGCAAAAGGCCAAATTTGACCTTGAGGATTTTCGCACCCAAATGCGCAGCATCAAAAAAATGGGCTCGCTCGATACCATTTTAAAGATGATTCCGGGGCTTGGGGGGCTTCGTGAAAAGCTTGCCGAAGCCGGCGGTGCAGTGCCCGAAAAAGAGCTGGCACGCACTGAAGCCATCATAAATTCCATGACCATGAAGGAACGCCGCAACCCTGAACTGCTTAATGGAAGCCGGCGGGCACGGGTGGCCAAGGGTGCCGGCGTGACGTTGCAGCAAGTCAATCAAATGTTGCGCCAGTTTGAGCAAATGCGTCAAATGATGAAGCAGGTCTTGGGCGGCGGCAAGGGCGGAAAAGGGATGCGTATGCCCAAGGGTTTGGGCGGTATGCCGGACTTATCTGCACTTGGAGGTATGCCAAACATACCCGGAATGCCCAATATGCCGGGAATGCCCGGAATGCCGGGCTTGCCAAGCGCAGGCAAAACAAAAAGTGCCACGAAAAAGGTGAAAAAACGAGACCCCAAGGTAAAACGTCCTCGGAAGAAAAAATAATCACATAATATGAGCATGTTATAAAATTATATTTTATATTTGCTTTTAAGCTAATTTTGTTATATAATTATTTTTCGTGTTACTTAATTCAATCTAAGCAAGACTTTAAGTAGCTTGCGAAAGATATACATTGTTAAAAATTCAACTGGGAGAATGTTAAATGGCTGTAAAAATTAGACTCACACGAATGGGCAGCAAGAAGAAACCTTTTTACCGTGTGGTGGCGGCAAATGCGCAAACACGCCGTGACGGTCGTGCGTTGGAATACCTTGGCTATTACAACCCCATGACTGATCCTGCTGATGTTAGATTGGATGCCGAAAAAATCAACAAGTGGCTGAAACTAGGTGCTGAACCAACGGAAACGGTTCAAACGCTTATTAAAAAGCACATGGGCTAGGCGCAAAAAACGCACTCCCACTGTCGACTTCTAAGCTAAAGAGCGTACTTCAACGTGAATGTTTTTAGCTATTGTATTTATGTGGATACAGCCATGAATATTTTAGCCATCAGATATTTATGCAGGTATGCTTAGGAGGTGCATATGAAAGAGCTTATTGAGTACATTGCAAAAGCATTGGTAGACATGCCTGAAAGTGTGCAGGTGAGAGAAGTTGAGGGGGAACAGACCTCCGTACTCGAGTTAAAGGTAGCCAAGGAAGATATTGGTAAGGTCATTGGCAAACAGGGCAGAACAGCTCGTGCCATGCGTACCATCTTGGGTGCTGCCGCAACAAAGGCAAAAAAGCGCACTGTTCTTGAGATACTTGAATAATATCTTATTGACAGTAAGGCTATGAGTACAAAGGATTACGTTC
Source organism: uncultured Desulfovibrionaceae bacterium (assembly GCA_964369515.1). GTDB lineage: Bacteria > Desulfobacterota > Desulfovibrionia > Desulfovibrionales > Desulfovibrionaceae > CAYJAD01. Next base: position 2,652 of record CAYJHK010000031.1, on the reverse strand, counting down.
ATATGGGGACCATAACACGTCCCCACGGAATTAAAGGGGAGCTTTGCGTCGATTGGTATGCGGACTCCCCTGAATTTTTGCGTCAAACGTTCTATGTGCAACATGGTATGGAACCTTTACGTAAGGTGGATGGCGCACGGATGCGTATGCACAAAGGCCGCCCCTTACTCACACTTCCCTTCATTAAAGACCGCACAGAAGCCGAAGGCTTGCGTGGCGTACAAATATTTATACACCGTGACGACTTACCGGATTTATCACCCGAAGAACAGTATTTACATGACTTATTAGGCTATAGCATTGTTGACGAAAATAGCGGCAAGTGCATTGGAACATTGGAAGGGGTGCAATTTCCAACGGCAGAGCAGATGTTATGGATTATCCGTGCAAGTAGCGGTCACGAAATACTTTTCCCTGCTGTTGAGCAATTCATTGTCAACTTTGATGAAAAAAATCAATGTGTTGTCATTAGCCCACCTCAAGGGTTGCTTGAATTATACTTCGAAGAAAATGACGGCAAGGCTAGTAAAAAGATTTCAAAAAAGTCTGCGGATAAATCTTCAAAAAAATCGAGCAAGCCATAACTTCCCTTTTTTAAGCTCCTTAAATTTAAAGGTTACATCACATGCCCGAATTACCCGAAGTGGAAACCATCGTCAGAACGCTGAGGCCACTTATTCAAGGGGCGTACATTGACAAGACTTCGCTTTTCTTGGAGCGTACCCTTGACCATGGCTCGTTAGCACTTGAAAGCTTATGCGGAATGTACGTTGATGATGTGCAAAGGCGTGGGAAATTGGTGCTCATTTTGCTCAAATCAAGCTCTGTTGTTCAGAGTGCAGATAATTTAATCAACAATAATGACGTATACATGCTGGCAGTACATCTGAAAATGACCGGTAAACTGTTTGTATACCCAGCCAATTATCCACCACAAAAACATACCCGTCTCATTGTGCATTTAACCGATGCTACACAGCAAAAGCAACTCTTTTTTGAGGACGCTCGAACCTTTGGCTATGTGCGTATTGTATCACGGGCATCGCTCAAGGATTGGCCTTTTTGGCAAAAATTAGGCATAGAACCCTTGGAACATGATGCAAAAACGCTGGCGGCTTGCTATCATGGCAAAAGAGCCGGCATAAAGTCTTTGCTCTTAAATCAGCAATTGGTGGTGGGAATAGGCAATATTTATGCCGACGAAGCCCTTTTTTGCGCCGGAATCCATCCGCAAAGAAAGGCGGACACCCTTACCCATGGGCAAATCATAAAACTTATGCAAGCCATACAAGCGGTGCTGCGCCTTTCCATCGAGCAATGCGGCTCGTCCATCAGAGATTATCGTGATGCCCATGGGGACGCAGGTTCCTTCCAAAATAATTTTGCCGTTTACGGTCGCAGCGGTAAGGCTTGCGTCACCTGTAAAACGCCACTTATGGCCTTGCGTGTGGCAGGTCGAGGAACTGTGGTTTGCCCGCAATGTCAAAAATAGTGCATTGAATAAAAACTACAAATACAATTACCATGAAAAGACAGAAAAAAATTCACAGCGCATGGCAAAGAGAGTACCGCAAGCAATGCCACGCTCGCCAAGGTGAAGTTATCTTTCAAGTCCTCCTGGCTGAAAGCGACTTGCAGGTACTGGCACACAAACACTTAGCACAAGAAATGCTTCAAAGCCTTGGAAGATTGCACGCTGACTTACGTGTATGGATGGGACTTTACCCACAATTTCGCACATCGCTTGAACCATTACCCATGCCAAAAAATGCACCCGACATTGTATTGCGCATGTATACGGCTGCCCAAAGCGTAGGTGTTGGCCCCTTTGCCGCCGTGGCAGGAAGCATTTCGCAAATGCTGGCGGAACTGCATGTACATGAAAGTGCTGATTTAATAGTGGAAAATGGAGGAGACGTCTATTTGTATTCACAAAAAGAGCGAGTCGTCGGTATTTTAAGCGACCCTGAGCACGAAGCAAGCCTTGGTCTTATTTTGCGCAAGGAAGATTTCCCTCTGGCACTGTGCTCTTCTTCCGCAACCATCGGACATTCTTTAAGTCTTGGACAGGGTGAACTAGCTTTGGTGCGAGCCAAGGACGCCGCCCTTGCCGATGCCCTCGCCACCGCCCTCGGTAATAGATTACGCAGTGCAAAGGACATTGAAATGGTGCTGGAATTTGGGCAGAGTATTGAAGGCATTGACGGGATTTTGGTGCAATGCGATGCCGCTCTTGGCGTGTGGGGAAATATGGAACTTGTCGGAATTTAGGGAAACGCTGATTAAATAAAACTTCGTGGCTATTGCCTTTAGTCAGCTACTTTTTATCTGGGGGGAAGGCTTGGAAAGTAAGCAAAATTTTACTGAGTTAAGGCAATAACCACATAAAACTTATACACACAAATCTATTAAATTGGGGTTGAAACATAGACTTTCATCCTAATCTTTTAAGAACCTCAATTTTTAGTTTGTTAAAAACCACAATAATAAAAGCATTTTGAGGGAGGTGTGTGGGAACTTTTTGGCGCAAGCAAAAGTTCCCACCACAAAAAAAATCGCAAATTAGAATCAATCACGTGCCACTAACCACTAACCATGTGATTCCGAATGTGTTAATAATTCTCATTAACATATAAAAATTTCTTGGCTACT
>CAYJHK010000030.1:0-13796 GCA_964369515.1 uncultured Desulfovibrionaceae bacterium | reverse complement strand
GGTGGAAAGACTTGGAAAATAAGCATAATTTTAATTTTACTGAGTTAAGGCAATAACCACAATGAATTAATGTTTTCACTTTGTCAATATACATGAGCTTTAACATGTATTTTGAGATACGTGATTCCGAATTCAGTAGTCAAATACCATAGCATAGCTAGTCGTTACTGAAAAAGCACATAAATGACTTAAAATAAATGAGTTATTATCTAAAATATGCAAATAAAAATGCCGGAAATAAGGGCATGGAATGCATTTTTCCGGCATTTTTATGACGCTAAAACATGGTTTTTCTGTGACGGCTAACAAAATTTGAACGATAGTGAAAATTTTGCGCCACGTAAAATGAGCCGGAATTCACTTCCGGCGTCCCCGAAGGGGCATTTGGAGTGAGCGTGCCTTTCTGAAAAATGCATGAAAATGCGTTTTTCAGCTTCAACTAGCTAGGAAAGGCATGGATTGCCACGTCACTACGCTCCTTGCAATGATTTGATTTTACAACGAAAGTCATTGTGAGCACAGCGAATCAATCCATGTATTTTGTCAACTCTAGGAATTGTGTAGAGGTTTTATATATAGTATTTTAAGTTGACATTACTCATGTCAACTTTTTAAAAGCACACTTGCTTCGGCACTTAATAGCGCAAATAAATTGCGCTTATGCCTACGCAGTCAAGATAGTAATTTCAACTGAAATTACTATAATAATACTCATTAATTTATAAAAAATTCTTGGCACTTGAGTTTTACAGTGATTATAAAGTTTATTTTTACAACAACTTATTCTAAAATTGGATTTTTAAAAAGGTAACAGAAGTTGTTGCAAATAATAATAATAATAATAATAATAATACATTCGGAACCACGTGCCAAGGTGCGATGTGTATACAGACATACATGAGCAGTTTGCGTTTGAAATTTTGACGCAGTAGTTCGCCTTTTTCAACGCACAGTTAAGGCATAAGACGCTCTGTGCGCAGTACATGGAGTATATGCTTCACACACTCTTCGGCCGAAAAGTCCTTTACTTCCAAGGAACAGTGCGCATATTTTGTATACAATGCGCTACGTTCATTAAAAAGGTCTTCGATGGTTTGACCGGGGGCAATGGCAATGCCTCGTTCCGGGTTGCGTGCAATACGTTCAAGCAAGAGTTCCAGCGGTGCTTGTAAATATACAATGGATCCCAGTGACCGCAAATGTTGCATAGCTTTTTCACGATAAATCACCGAGCCGCCCGTGGCAATGACTGTGCGAAAAAGACGTAAGGAAGCAATAACTTGCATTTCTAGATCTAAAAAGTCTTCTTTGCTTAAAGCATCCGCAATTTTTTGTAAGGGTACACCATAAACAGACTCTATGACATAATCTGAGTCCACAAAGGACCACGAAAGTTCTTTTGCAAGTGCGTTGCCCACAGTGGACTTGCCGACACCCGGCATACCGATAATGGAAATGCAAGGAATTTTATGACTTTGTGCTTGAACGGGTTTGAAGTTTTTCATGTAATATTTTCCTGCGTTGACTGTTTTTTTTCATCCTCAATGCTTGACGGCGCAAAGAGTACAAATATTGCTTTTTAACTTAAATATAAGCACGATTAAACTGTAGCCTTAAATAGCACACAAGGTCAAGAGAGTAAAATGAGTAGCAAATCCAATTTAATGTAGCCTCCATAGTTTTCATTCTTCATTTTAAACCGTTTTTAGTGACGATGTGAAGATTCAAGAAATAGTAAGATGATTTTCCTCAGCTTGGTAAAAATCCTTTATCATCCTTGAAAAATAATTCAAAAAATTCTACAAAGTAACTATTTGTTTTTATGGATTTATTCTTTAAAGCAAGTATTGTTTTGCAAGAAATATTCGACATATTGACAGAAATAGTTATTAATAAACATTATAATGATGCAATTATAATAGATAAACACAGGAAAAAACATTGTTTTTTATGTTTGAACACTAAAATTGACACAGCGTAATTTTTTTTATAACGTACAGGTTCTTAGCGGTTAATAGAGCAAGGTTTTTGGAGCATTTTCAACCATCCTAGAGTATTTTTGTGTTGTATGTTTATAGACTTATAACATACATATCCTAGCAACGCTATTGTTGATAAATTTGAGCACTTCATGGTGTAACGTGCCAAACTCAATCAACATATTAAGCTATATAGTATAAGTAAAAATTATTGAACTGCTAACTTTACTTGCGATACTTCAACTTGTTTTTATACTTCTGAGTGGGATTTTGGGGAGAAAACTATGCAACAGCAGGAACTGGCAAAACTGGCGCTGGATAATTTAAATTTTTTATGTTATATAGTTGACTTAGAAACTTTCGAGCTTTTATACCTTAATAATTCATCCGAAGAAAATTTAACAAGAATTTTTGAAGACAAACTTCGTGGTAGAACATATCAAAAATTCTTACACGATTACAAGGAAGTCTGCAAAACCAATGACAGTTCACAACTTGCCCTTGGAAAAAAAATTCGCAAAGAAATTTATGATAGTATAACAAAAAAATACTATACTCATATTGACACGCTCATTAAAGTTTCAAATAAACTCGCTATCCTTTCCATGTTCTATGATCCTGAGCTCAATCATCAAGACCTTGAAAGCTTTTCTCAAAAGCTCACTCTTGAAGAAACCCTCGTCTCCTGCATACAAACCTTAGTAGAAGATACTGCACCCAAAAATGCCATTGAAAGACTTTTACGCACTGTTGCCGAATATTATGGTTCAAAACATGCGTATGTCTATGAGTTAGATTGTAAGGATAAAAATGTCTATAAAAGTTATGAGTGGCTAGCTGAGGGGTTTTCATCACACGTTCAACTTAATACCGCCATGCCTGTTCATTTTTTTGACCCGCTCATTAAAATGTTTCATCAGCAAGGTGAACTGATTGTTAAAGATTTAAAAGCAGAAGTTGACCCTAACAGCCCAATATATCATCTTTTTTCAAAGTTGCATGTCAATGCCTTTATCCTGGTTCCTTTTTTTGTGGAAGGTAAACTTACTTATTGCATGGGCGTTGACAGCCCCACAAAAAACACTACCGAGCTCAATTTGCTGCACTCAGTGGTGCTCTTTGTGGTGGATAAAATACGAAAAAACAAAATCCATCAACAATTATTGCATCTTTCTTACTCTGATATTCTTACCGGACTTTGGAATAGAAACAAGTTCAATGAGAGAATTGAAGATTTAGAAAACTTAAAAGTCAGCACACTTGGTTACATATACATAAGTATCAATGGTTTAAAGAAAATAAACACCTTGTACGGTGAAAAATTTGGTGATGATATTCTTAAAAATGTTGCAGAATTGTTACGGTCACAGCTCCAAACAGAACTTTATCGCCTTGAAGGTGATGAGTTCATAGCCTTACTTACTGAAATCAATTCATCTGCATTTGAATTGACCGTGGGCAACTTAAAGAAAAGTATTAGTGAGCAGAGCGAATTTTCACTCTCTGTAGGCAGCATTTTTCAGGATAAAAAAATTGATTTGCGCAAGGGCATTAACCAAGCTTATGACATTATGTACGCCGAAAAGCAGAAATTTTATGCCTCGCAAGAAAATAAAAGTGTAAAAAGTCGTCCAAATGCCGTGGAAATCATCTTGGAAGAGTTGCGAGCCGGCTACTATTCCATCTATTTGCAACCGAAAGTAAACTTGGTAACCGGTGAAATTTCTTCTGCTGAAGCTCTTATTCGCAAGCAAGATACCAATGGACAAAAAATACCCCCTGACCGCTTTGTGCCCATATATGAGGCTGAAGGAACCATACGACATATTGATTTTTTTGTCCTGGAGGAGGTGTGCAAGCTTTTACAGTATCTTCTTAAACAAAACAAGCGCATTAAAATTGCGGTTAATTTTTCTCGTGTCACATTTATTTCTCCAAATTTACTCACCGAAATAATTGAAATTTGCGCCAAGTATAAAGTTCCCCATGCATTTTTGAAAATAGAAATAACTGAAAGCATTGATAAAATGGATTTTGAATTTTTCGATAAAAAGCTCAAAGAAATTAAAAAAGCAGGCTTTGAAATTTCCCTCGATGACTTTGGCGCAAAACATTCAAATTTACTAATGCTTACCATGACTGAATTTAGTGAAGTAAAAATAGACAAGGGTCTTATCGATCATATTACGCAAAGTGCACAAAACAGGGCTTTAGTTAAAAATATTCTCAAAATGATTAATGACTTAGGGACCTCATCCTGCGTAGCCGAGGGTATTGAAACAAAAGAACAAAAGGAAATGATTGCCGAATTTGGTTGCGCTTATGGTCAGGGATATTATTTTTACCGCCCCATGCCCGTTGAAGAGTTCTTGAGTATTTATGAAGAAAACCTACATCGAAATCTTGCCGAAAGCATACTCAATACAGAGTTTATTACCGATATTACATTAAGCTACAATGAAATGTCTGCAATTATAGATGTTATGCCCATCTGCGCCACCATGCTCACTGTAGACAATAAAATCATGGCGTGTAATCAATGCGTTTTAGACACTTTCGGCCTTGAATCCAAGGAAGATTTTTCTAAAAATGTGCATACATTTTCTCCGGATTATCAGCCAAATGGTGAAAATTCATTGGAACTAGCCGAGAAATACATACAACAAGCTTATGATAAAGGTTATTTGAGATTTCCTTGGGTGCACAAAACCAAACAAGGAAAGGAGTTTTTAGCTGAGGTAACTCTTGTTACACTAAAAGTAAGAGGTAGTGGTGACGAACCCTTACTTGCAGGTTTTGTTCGAGAAACTACAGTTGCGCACGATGAAACATCCAGGCGTGAATGGGTGCAAGACTATGGTTTTAATAACAACGTTTCAGACAAAGACCTCATAACAACGCTTTTGGAAGTTTCCGGTGAGTGGTTGTGGACGTATAACTTTAGCGATCGCCATATGATGTTTTTTGGTATAGGTCATGAAGAATTTGGCTTACCAAGCGACAAATTTCTCTTTCCGGAACTTTTTTTTGACAGAAACTTAGTTTATGAAGAAGATAAAGAAGATTTTATACGTGTTTGTGAAAATCTGGCAAAAGGGGAACACATGCCAAGTGAAATCCGCTTTTATTTGCCTGACGGAACGGTGCGCTATTTTCGGATAACGTATAAAATTATAAAAGATAATGAAGGAAATGCCTTAACTGCCATCGGCAGGGTGCAAGACATAGACGAGCAGAAAAAGTTTGCCGATTTATTTCAGGTAGATGACTTAACTCAGTGCTATAATAAAACAACAACACAAGTACTTATTGAAAAATATATTAACGCCCAAGATCATGCACCCCATGCCCTTTTTGTATTTGACATTGATGAATTTAGCAAAATCAACCTCGCCCTTGGTCAAACAATAGGTGACAATGTTTTGCGAGAAATAGCCGACGAGCTATATGCCAATTTCAGAGAAGGTGACGTCATAGGGAGAGTAGGCGGCGACGATTTTCTTGTTTTTATTAAGAATGTTGCCGATATGAATATCATTGCCGAGAAAAAAAATGTCATTAGAAAAATCCTTTCACGAAACTATATTTCAGGTATACAAAACATCTCTACGACAGGCAGTATTGGAGTGGCTTTATATCCGCAAGATGGTACGAGCTTTAACGAATTATTCAAGAAAGCTGAAACATCCTTATTACATGAAAAAATAAGGAAAAAAAAGTTTAGCTGCCAGCTTACTCCGTAATTTATTTTTTAAGTGAACACTTTGAGCTTGCGCTCCCACAGCTTCTGATAAAGCTTGCATGTAAATCAATATTTATTGCACAGAATACAATTAAAACAATTCGGCTATTGCTCATTCCAACAGACTGTTATATTATGAAAAAAGCACATCCTCTCCTCTATGCCTTATGTATTACATTAGGCGTTATTGTATTTAGCTGGTTTTGTTTTGTGCTTATTATCACAAGAAAAACAGATCTCTTGCTTATTCTCTGCATTTTATTGGCTACAATCATGACATGGTGTGCGTGGTATTCTTTTTTAGGCCGAAGATTCTTGTTGTGTACTTCCTGTGTAATCCTCTTAATCGTAACACTATTTCTAGGCTACCTCGCCTTTGTGGATGTTGTGGCCCCTGTGCTTGTCAGCTCTTTGACTGCCTGCATAGTCTCTTAGCCACTTAGCTTTTTGCAGACACAGCGGTAGATAGTCGTCACTGAAAAAGCACTTAAATAACTTAAAATAAATGAGTTATTAGCTAAAAAATGCAAATAAAAATGCCGAAAACAAGGGCATGGAATGCACTTTTCCGGCATTTTTATGACGCTAAAACATGGTTTTTCTGTGACGGCTAACAAAATTTGAACGATAGTGAAAATTTTGCGCCACGTAAAATGAGCCGGAATTCACTTCCGGCGTCCCCGAAGGGGCATTTGGAGTGAGCGTGCCTTTCTGAAAAATGCATGAAAATGCGTTTTTCAGCTTCGACTAGATAAGCTCTACAATCCTTTTCCTTAAACGGCTTTAGTTCTATACTCTCAAGAGAGGCTGTACTCCAAGATTAATTCTTGGGGAGGAAGTTTTGGAGATCTCTTGACACATTAAACGTTGCCAATTCGGTACTGGCAGCTGTGGCAAATGGTGAGCTTGGATAATCCTTGGTAATGATTTCCAATAAACTTTTGGCCTTTTCATTGTTACCAAGCTTACGGTATAGCCTTGCTTCACGAAAGCGCAAACCGGGGAACTCCGGCGAATCTTTGGCAACAAATTGATTGTAAAGCTCTACCCACTCCAAAGCCTCAGGAATACGATTGGCCACCTCGGTAATATCCATAAGCGCATTCATGGCTTCTTTTCGGCGTAACTCGTCAGCCATGTTTGAGCGTTCTTGTTTTAATTCATCAAACGCTTTCAAGGTTTTTAGGTAGTAGCTGTAAGCATCTCTGATGTCTCGACGGTTTTCAGCATCTTTTGCAAGGAAATACGTGGCATAGGCTCTTTGATATTTGGGAATGTCTTGATTTTGTTCAAGATCTTTCCACATTGCTAACGCACGTTCTTGCAATCCAAGATTTTGAGATGAAAGCGCCAAAGCATAATCCAATTGCCCACGCATACTTTTGGACATTTCCCAATCCTTAACGATTTCACCAAGATCAAGAATGGCATTCCAATTTTTGCTATCAAGATATTTATTTAAATATAAGGCATAGGTGGAATCGCTGTAAGTGGGGTGCTTGGGTGTTTTCAAAAATTCCTTTAACATTTCCATAGCTTTGGCATCATCACCACGCTCTATATAGCCACGCCCCAAGGCATTGCGCAAAGCAGGATCTATCTCTCCATAACGCTCACGCACCAGCGGAAAACCATTCCACAAAATAAGCACACGACCGTAATTTTCTTCAAGCAAAGAATTTTTCAAATCGGCCATAAACCCACGCATAATCGTATCTCGAGCCACTTCAACATCCACGTTTTCCGGATACAAATCAATAAAATCTGCTGCTGTACCCATGGCATCAGTGTATTGCTTACCCCACAACTGCCACAGTGCGTATTTCAGCTTGGCTGTTTTGCTACGGGCATCATTTGGACGTTTTGCTTGTAATTGCTGATAGACAACTTGTGGCAAAGGCTGACCGGGATTTTCGAAAACTGCAAACATTTCAGGTCCATTTATGGGGCTATCAAACATTCCTTTTTCAGAACGACGCAAAATAGCCAATGCAGCGGCTGCACTGTCCGGAAAAAGATGTAAAATTTCACCAAAAACTTCCATGGCCGGTTCCAACTGGTCTAATTCAAGGTATAAATCACCAATGCGAGCCAAAGTTTCAGAACTATCCTCAGCTGTGGGCGTCAAGTTATATAAGAGCCAAAACTTTTGTAAAGCCAAGGGCTTATTTCCAGCACTGTAATCAAGCATGGCCAAAGATTCTAAATATTTAGGATCTTCAATATATTGACGAGCCCAACGTTTTTCGGCGAAATCTGCATAAACCAAAGCATCATCATACTTTTCAAGTCCCACAAGCGCACGCACCAATGCCATGGTTGATTTTTTTATGGCCGAAGAATCAGGGTATTCTTGCAAAATAGCACGAAAGTTTTCTTCAGCTTCGGCAAAAAGCTTCTTCTCAAGCTGAGCCATACCCAATTGGAAAAAAGCTGTCGGGACATTATTATCATAGGGAAAGCGACGCTTTAAAGCCCTGAAATAAGCTTCGGCCTCAGTGATATTGCCAACATTTAAGTTTGCAAGTCCAAGGCGATACAAGGCATCGGGCACTCTCGATGAGCGCAAATTGGCGTTAAGAGCTTCCTCTGTTGACGACACTATGGCCTCATATCCTTCTTGAGCTTTACCTTCGTGTAATGCGGCTATGGCATCGCTGCGATAATAAAGAACCTGTTCACGCATTTGCTGTGGTACATCATGCATTGAGCGCAACTGTTCCAAAATGGGTAAGGCCTGACTAAATTTTGCATCTTGTATCAATTGCACAGCTTGATCAAAAAGTTCTTCGGGTACAGGAGGTTTAGGAACCTCATTGCCCTCTTCGTCAACATAAATAACAGGTCTTTTTTCGGTGGTGGCCTGCTGAGCGGCCTTATCATCAGTACTTGCAGGAGTTTGCTCAGGCGCAGGCTTTACCATGCTGTCTTGTGTAGCTGGGGGCGTAGGACTTACCTGTGTAGCTGTTTGCGAGCTTTTATCGGTACTTGATTCGCTTTGAGTGGAAGAGTCACCAAGCTTTGTGGAAATAGCCGCATCTTCCGGCCAATATTCGGGGCCTCGCTTGTTGACAGTGGATTGAATTTCTTGAGGGCTGACAACTTCACTGCGGCGTTGGCTCATGTCGGAAGATTCCGCAACGGGGCTACCGGAATTTTGCGCCGCAGAATTATCTGCTGCCGCAAAAACTTCAGACAATATCCCCACACAGAAAGAACCTAGCAATATCCCGGTGATAGCGAGCGCCCCTTGCGCTCTTAAAAGAAACCGTAGTACGGCATAAGTTTTGTGTCGCATTGTTTTGTCCATATGAAATTCATTGCAATATTTATACCATGTCACACAGTTACGCTTGACCCTTTTTTTTCAGTTTCTCTATAAGTGTCGTGCGCTTAACGCCTAAAATCTCAGCAGCTTGGTTTTTTACTCCGGCTGCTTGCTCCATGGCCTCATCAAGCAGGCGATCTTCAATACTTTCTAAAAATTCTTTAAGCCCCATATTAAACTTATTCAAATCAGCCAATTTTGGCCACACAAAACCCTGTTTGACCAAGGGAGCCGGATCATTTTCCATGGCACTTTGCACAATAGGCGCAACAATTTGTGCATTTTCCAAAATCGTATGTTCAGAATGTTCGGTATGAGAAGCAACTTCTTCTGCTTCTAAATCGGCAGCAGCAAGCATCTCTTCGGAAATGGGCGGCAAATCGTCAATGGGGCCCACAGAATCCAAAATTTTTTTTGGCAAGTCATCAACTTCGACCTGAGGCCCATCAGCTAAAATGCTCAGCCTTTCCATAAAGTTTTCCAATTCTCGTACGTTACCCGGCCAAGAATAAGCTACAAGCACTCGTGCGGCAAGAGCAGACAATGTCAAAGTTGCTCTTTTCTTTTTTTGGCAAAATCGCTGTAAAAAATGGCGTACCAAGAGTAAAACATCACCAAATCTTTCACGTAAAGGAGGTAAATGTAAAGGGATTACATTAAGTCTATAATATAAATCTTCGCGAAATCTCCCCTGTGAGACCTCGTCTTCCAATTCTCGATTGGTAGCCGCTACAATACGCACATCCACTTTTTTGACACCGGCTCCACCTACCCTTTCAATTTCTTTTTCTTGCAAAACACGCAAAATTTTAACTTGCAAGCTTAAATCCATCTCGCCTATTTCATCAAGAAAAATAGTACCGCCGTCGGCCATTTCAAATCTGCCAAGTCGTGTGCGTATTGCATGGGTAAAGGCACCCTTTTCATGACCAAAAAGCTCGGATTCAAGTAATTCTCGAGGGATTGCACCGCAATTGATGGGCACAAAGGGCCTATCGGCACGCTCACTAAAGCTGTGCAAAGCTCGCACCAAGAGCTCCTTTCCTGTTCCGGATTCACCCGTCACCAGCACTGTGCTGTCGGAAGGAGCAACTTTTTTAAGCATTTTAAACACCTGTGAAAGGCTGCCACTTTGCCCAATGATGCCACTATTTTGCAAGTCCATACTTTTTCCTTTTAATTACATGTCCTTATTTCCGGCAACATCATGCTTTCATCCAGTACAAAAATCCTTTTATTTAAAATGTCAAGTGAGATTTTAATGACGTAACATCCCAATCTGCATTGTGTACAACTGAAGTATTATTTAAAAATAGAAAAGTGTCAATAGACTGACACTTGAAAAAATCATGTTAAATTAAATTTTTAAAACAAGACCTGGCGAATACTTTTTCTAAAGAATAACAAAGCAAAACCTCTCATGATGATATGAACTCCATGAGAGGTTTTTTGCCATACAAAACAATAACTCAAAATGCGAACAATTAATATGCTTATTCGGCTTTCTGCGCTACTTACATTTCTGCGCTACTTACGCTTCGAATGCCTTCATAACTTCCAATGTTTGTTCAAGAACTTTGCGCAACTCTTCAATGGCAGGCTCAACGCCCGTTCCATCTTTGATAGCAGTTTCAAGAACTTTTCCGGCCTCAGCTAAAGCTTCAGCTCCAAGATTAGCGGCGGTACCTTTTACAGTATGTGCCTGCATTTGCGCATCTTCCATATTTCCGGCGGCTACAGCTTCGGCAATTTTTGTAGGAGCATCGCCCACACTGTCAGCAAAACGCCCTAAAAGTTTTGCATACAAGCCACGGTTATTTACAACTCGAGCCACTCCATCTTGCCAATTTAAAATTTCCTGTGCCATCCTGCATCCTCCACATACCTACAATATATTTACAATTTATAAATCCAAACACATGGTAACATGTACCCTTCCTCTTCGTTTCGAATTGGAAATACTCTACACACTCACGCCATACATTGCAAGTGCAAAATGTTCAACATTTTACTTTTGACCGCTGTGGCAAAAAGATAGTTTTGACAATCACAATTTAAGTCGCATTTAAACCAACGAAATTATTGATGATTTTTTGGTTTTTTTCCTAAAAATTCCGTTAAAATAGCATCACGAATGGCACGCGATTTTTCGCAGCTTACAGTATCCATTTCTGCCCTATCCACATAGGCAAGGGCACCGCAAGGACACATACTAACGCAAGCCGGTTCCATACCCTCTGCACGACGCTCAGCACATAAGTCACACTTTCGGCTGCCAACACCCTTATCTGATTCAAAAAATCCTGCATAAGGACAGGCAAGCATACAGCTTCGAGTCTGGCAACCACGGCAGAGCATGGCGTTCAAAATAACAGCATTGTCTGCATCTCGACTTAAAGCTTTATTTTGGCAGGTTTTCATGCAATAGGCCTGCTCACAATGGATACAATAGATAGGAACAATTTGCCCTTCGGGGCTTTTGGCCATAACAATACGTGCATGGTCATGAACAAATTTACAAACGGCTTCACACGTTTCGCAGCCAATGCATTTGGCATAATCCACATAAAGAGTTTTGCCGGAAAGTACTGTTTTTGCCATATGTTACCTTAATGCCCGAGGTGCTATAATGTCAGCAGAATAATTATATTCAGCTTCACGGTGCTGCGCTTTAAGATCAAGCCAATGCGCCAAAGAACGTGCAGCTCTAAGGCCACTGTAAACGGCTTTTCCGATTTTACTTGGGCCGGAAAGCACATCACCGGCCACAAAAACATTTTCAATCTTTGTCATATGCAGCCAGCGCACTTCACCCTTGCGCACATCGGTAAGCCCAAGCTGTTCTTGAAAGGGCGGCGTTGGTATTTCGCCAATGGCAGCAATAACAAAATCTGTTCGCAAGTTGCATAGTGTACCCTGTATTTTATTTGTATATTCAAGAGCTTCTACCATTTCGTGCCCCAAAATTCGCTCCGGCACACAGCATTCATGTATATGACATCCATCTTCAGCAAGGCGATTTAATTCATAAATTCCGGCAGGTGCTTCTTGCAATGTTCGCCGATACAATATGTGCACAGCACTTGCTCCCATGCGCATGGCACTTTCCGCAACGTCCACAGCAGAATATCCGCCGCCGATAACCGCAACGGTTTTACCTTGCACATCAGGGGTTTGAACATTAATATTACCATAGCGTATCGCACGTATGGGAAAGAGAAATTCCAAACCTGAAAGGACATTCATGAGAGTTTCGCCTTCAACCTGCAACTTACGAGACTTCCACGAACCGGTACAAATAATTACGGCATGGTGTTTTTCCACCAACTCATCGAGGCTTCGCATATCTTGAGAAAAATGATCGCCCTCTTCCTCAAAAAGTGGGTTTGAACAGCAAATTTTGGTTTGTGTATGAAAATTCACACCATACATTCGAGCCAAATAATTTGTGCCTCGCTGAATACGCTCAGCCGGAATACGATGCCCGGGAATGCCAAAGAGCATGAGCCCCCCGGGCTTTGGCAATTTATCATACACATCCACTTGGTAGCCTTTTGCTGCCAAAAATCCACAGGCAGCAAGCCCTGAAGGGCCTGCACCAATAATGCCAACTCGCCGATTATTTGGAGGAGCAGGATTTTTTTGCATAAAAGCAAAATCCATCATGTCTGCGGGCATATATATTCCTTAAAATTAAAGTAAATCGGGGTGCGTAAAAAATATCGCACAGACGAGCCAATGCTTACCTTTCAAACATAATCAGCAACTTACTGAAGAAAAATCTTCCCTAAAAGTTTTGAGCAAGCTGCGCCAAATGCCCGAGATTTTAACAATAATTTGGTAAGAACTTACGGGCAAGCGTGAATATATCTTTTACTTTTACATGCTATTACTTAACCTTACCTACAGATTGCAATATGCGCACAGTGTATTTGCTTGGTAAAAAGGGAGCAAGCATTTCTTGAATTTTATCGGCGCCGCCAATATGAACCACATTACCAAGGCCGGCAGATGCGCAATATAATCCGGCGTTTTGATAAGCAGAACCGGCATGTAAGCTTCCATAAAGATCAGCTTTTTCATCACCGCTTTCATCAGCCATAATCAAGAGCACGCTTCCCTTGCTGATGTCACTAAGGTCTGCGGGGCTTATTTTATGAATTGCGTGCGTTACAGCATCGTATATCCATAAAAAGCCATTCATACCAACATATAATTTCATTTTTTGCTGATTTCTGGCAGTGGGAATGGTTCGTTTGCCACTCTCATGACTCACACCATACGTTGCCCAAAGCAAGTTGGAAAGTTCCTGATCAGAAAGCTTGTCTGTGCTCAAAGAACGAATGCTTCTTCTTGCTTCTATGGCTTGCATAAGCGGCATCCCACCTTTTTTATCGGGAGCAGGCAAGGTTAGGGTGCGTTCATCATCAGATGCATAAGCAACGCTCACTGAGCTTACTGTATATGCGCCAACCAGGAACATTAAAACAAAAATGGAATAAAAAGATTTTTTCAACATAAAAACTCCGATAAATATTTTTCATATAAACTAGTGAAAAAGTAAATGTTAATAAAGAACCGAAAGAATTTTAGGCAAAGTATAAGCACAGGCACCATACCCCTACCTCTTGCCGAAATACCTTACTTAACATACACTGGTCAAGCGTTATAATGCATGATGCCTTATTTCTGTCCACGTGATTCTAATTTGCGATATTTTTTGTGGGGGGAACTTTTGCTTGCGCCA
>CAYJHK010000029.1:0-14069 GCA_964369515.1 uncultured Desulfovibrionaceae bacterium | reverse complement strand
AAAAGAACACTGGCACCTGCCAATGCGGTCATGAGGCGGTTGAGAGCGCGCTCTGATCCTGCTTGCACGTCATTGCAGCAGCTATCCGTCTAGCCACCTGCTATGTAGCTTGGAATATTGTAGTATTTAGACATACGTGCCATGGCGGCATTGAGTGTAAATACTTCGGGAGCAGCTACAAGTGAAAGTCCGCGGCGCATTTCCATAACGCAAGCCGAAGCGCCGTAGAAGGTGGGATTACCTTTGTTAACGCATTGCAATAATGTGTTAAATGCCAAGAAGTCGGAGTTGTTCACCGCAATACTGCCGGCAAAACTCACAGGCGAAGTGGCCCCTTGTTGTACCATAACCAAAATATGGTTAGGCATACCGGCTTCTGCCACCAGCATGGCGTTTTCGCAAGCTTCGCTAGCTATGCGCAAGGGGCTGATGGTTGTGTGGTTGAAAGCATGGCGAGGGCGAAATCTGTGACCTTGCTCGCCGCCGGCAGCTACCTTTGCCATTTCAATCATTTTTTTGGTTTGAAATGGCGTGCCGGATACAAGATGCATGGGCTTGCTGGTGTAGCATAAAGCCACTTCCGCATTGTGCATGGAAGCAGATTCAGTGGGCACATCTTGCGGCCCAATGGCTCTATTGTAGATGTGGATATTGTCCAGAGAATCCACAATGCGCACAATGTCCACGGCATCTTGCTTGACGGTGGCACGACGTTTACGAGTTTTTAAGTCGTAAATGGCAATGCCTTCACCAAAGTTTGATGCATAAACCTGATCTTGAGCGATATGGATGTCATCTTCCGGGGTTCGTCCAAAATGGCTAAATTCTGTGGGAATGGCCTCAACACTTTGTTCCACAAGGGTGCGTGGAAAATGTGTGTAGCCGTCAGAATCTTCCCAGCAACCGTGGTCACGCAAGATTTCGCGTGCTTTTTCGCTGCCGAAATTCACACCTCTTCGGTGAAGTATTTCTAGAGATGCTTCGTGGATTTTTTCACAATCCTTGTCACGAAGAAAGTCTAGACCTACTTTTTGTCCACCACGGGTGCTTGAATGCGCAAAACGCTTCATTGTTCCTCCAAGGAAAAACATAGTTTTAAGTTGTTATTTGTTATGCAATCAGCATAACTGCCTCATTTACTTTGAAATAAATTATTGGTATAATTTATTTTCAAACACTGCGTAGGCATAAGCGCAATTTATTTGCGCTATTAAGTGCCGAAGCAAGTGTGCCTTTAAAAAGTTGACATTGGTAATGTTAACTTAAAATATTATAGTACCTTAGAAAAAACCAATGGATTGTCTAAGGAAATTAAAAAATCATATGCTCCACATAAAGCTGAGTGAAGGTTGGGTGAGCAGATAATTCTAAATAACTGCTATTGTTGAGAATGTGCTCAATATGGGCGAGAACATTTTTTTCCGTGGCATAGCGCACCACGCCAAAACTCGCGCTATTGCCTGTGGCCTTGGTGCAGTGCAAAAGTTCGCTTGGAATAAGGCCGATACGTGCAGCACTGCTTGGATTGATGGCAGATCCAAAACCGCCTGCAATATATAAGTTACTGATATCTTTCATTTCCAAACCGGCTTCTTCAAGTAAGGTGTGGATACCGGCACGCACAGCCGATTTTGCCAACTGAATTTCACGCACATCACGCTGGCTAAGATACACGGTATCGCTAAAGGCGACGGCGTGCTGTCCATTTTCAAGGGTGAAGATGGCATCTTTAATGTTGCTGCTGTCCTCGTCCATCATGCCTGTTTCGTCAATGGTTTGTGTTTCTAAAAGCACAGCGACACTGTCAACGGCACCTGATCCGCAAAGACCTTGAGCTTTTTCATCGTTGATGGTGGTATGACGTAAGCTTGTGCCGTCGAAACTGACCGTATCTATGGCACCGCTTTGTCCCGACATGCCGCACGCAAGGCAAGCACCTTCAAAACAAGGGCCGGCGGCGGTGGAGCAAGCGATAAATTTCTTTCCTGTGCCGAGCACTATTTCCGCATTGGTACCCAGATCCAAGAAAAGGAAGGGCTCTGTGTGTTTATGGGCATTGATGGCCAAGAGAGCAGCCACAATATCCGCACCCACATAACTGGCAATGCTGGGCATAATATATACAAAAGCCTTGGATTTTATGTGTAAATCACGGGCACGCACACGCAGGGCTTTTGTGGTCACGGGAATGAAGGGAGCGCGGCTGATATTTTTGGCCGGAAGAGCGCACAAAAAATGTAGCATGGTGGTATTGCCGGTAATGGTAATATAGTCCACATCTCTATGAACGCAATCATAATTTGCCTGCTCCAGCAGAGTATTTTTTAACTTCTCGATTTGGAAGGCCACTCTTTTCTGTAATTGATCTTGGTTATGTTTATATGCCGGCGTACTTTCGGCTATGGTTTGATTGATACGACTGATAACATCGGCACCGAAAGAGCTTTGCACATTGGCTTCGCCGCTGACGGCGATAATTTTTTGTGTGCTCAAATCAATGAGGCTGGCGGCTATGGTGGTTGTGCCAATATCCACAGCCATGGCCAGATGCGTATGCTGATTACAAAGTGCGAGTAGTTCTTCACCTTGCATCAAGGCAAAGAGTTCTGTATCTTCATTTGCAGAAAGAGTATCAACTTTTTCAGCAAGTTCTGACAAATCGTTCAAGTCTAAGGCATGGGTTTTGCAATTGCAAGCTTGCAGGACACGCTCAAGGTCTTCTTCTTGCTTGTCTAAATCCGGCGCCGCCACTTGAATGTTACGTTTTTGTACCAAGGGAGCAAATTCATAGTCACAACTCACATATTTTGTTTCAACAACTAAGGGTTCTTCTTTAGTGAGGGTGATTTCAAGCCCACCGAAAGCTCTGGTGTAGCAAGCTAAACGAACACCGGCTGCCAATTCAGCTTCGGATAACAGCTCAAGCTCTTGACTGCAAGGCTCTGAATTGGCATGAATTTTACACTTGCCACATTTTCCGGCACCGCAAGGCAGTGAGAGTAAATTCTCTTTTCTGAGCAATGTATGTATGCATGAGCCTTCAGCTACGCTAAAGATAAATTTCTCTGAGTTTTTATGTATGACTATATTTACGTTCTTCATAGTATTAACTCTCACTTCATTCCCAATAAGTTTTGCTCAGCTCTTACTTAGTTTCAGTTGCTTTTTCTAGGTCAAGCGTTCCCAATCCGGTAATGTTGAGGGTATGGTTTGGGAGAATGTGAAAAAAATTTTTCTCATTTGTTCCGCCTGCAATAAGTTCTTCCAGATACCAAGTTTTCCCTTTATAAGTAGTTAAAGGCAAAGTCATATCTTGTGCAACATAAAGAGCTTCATTATTTAATTGTTCCGACTCAAGTCCGTCCCATAAGATTAAACACGCATTGGTATAATTTAATCGCCAGGAGTGTTCCACCTCCATAAGATAATCTGCTGAATCTTGCCCGTAGTCTTCAATATACTGCTGATAGCGTTTCTCTCGTTCTGTAATATGATCCAGTTGAGAATACTTAATCCAACCGGCAGAAAGCCAATATGTTTTGCCAAACTCTTCTGCTCGAACTGTAGTATCTTCCGGCCCTGTTCCAAGGAGTACGGGTATGCAATCATGCACCCTTGGTACTATAAGCGTGGCCTTCTTGCTCGTAATCCCATAAAGTCCACGTCCGCAAAAACCATAAGCTAAACCAATGAAATCGAGGTCGTGTTCAGCTTCTAAATTATCAATATGCTCTTGTAAGGTTTCACGTAATTTGTCCGGTGTGTCGTGCAAACCTTGTTTGAGGTAGGTTATGTGTACCTCATGCTGCCCATTTTTTGTGAGGTGTTCAAGCTCCGGCCGGAACACCTCACAGGCAATTATATAAAACGCCTTATCAGTCCGTTGAAAAAGCCCCATCTGCGGCGTCAGCGATAAAAACTCAAACATCTTATGTATGTCCAATACACTGCGATGCTTGAATTTTTTCGCTTCCTTGCATCTGGCACTTTTTGAACGGACTGCTGAACATTGAATTATTCAATATGCTAATAAGTTCAGGCATTTATTTTAAGGATGCAGCAAGTTCAATGGCGGTTTCGGCAGCAGCAGAAGCATCCGCAGTGTAAGAATCAGCGCCGATGGAGTCAGCAAAAGTTTGGTTTACGGGAGCACCGCCAACCATGACTTTTACCTTGCCGGCAAGTTCGCTGTCCTTCACTTTTTGCACAAGCTCTTTCATGTGTACCATGGTGGTGGTCAAAAGAGCGGAACAGGCAATGATTTGGGCATTG
This sequence comes from uncultured Desulfovibrionaceae bacterium, assembly GCA_964369515.1. Lineage (GTDB taxonomy): Bacteria > Desulfobacterota > Desulfovibrionia > Desulfovibrionales > Desulfovibrionaceae > CAYJAD01. The sequence continues at coordinate 9,797 of CAYJHK010000029.1, read as the reverse complement.
TGCTTGATGGCTTCGTCAATGAATTTTTGCGGAGCCACGTTGTTTCCAAGGTCAATAACATTCAAGCCCTTGGATTCCATCATCATACGCACAAGGTTTTTGCCGATGTCGTGCAAGTCATCTTTAATGGTACCGATGACAACAGTACCTTTGTTTTGTGCAGCTTCGCCGATGAGCAATGGGCGCAGTACTTCGGTACCGGCAGCCATGGCACGGGCGGCAATGAGAACTTCGGGGATGAAAATATCGTTATTTTTGAAACGCTCACCGATGACGTCCATGCCGGGCATAAGTCCATCATTCAAAATAGTGAGGGGGGCAATGCCTTCTTCGATGGCTTTCTTTGTTAATTCGGCAACTTCTTTCATTTTGCCTTTTTGTAATAATTGGGAAATCTCTTGTAAAATTGCGCTCATGATAATCCTCTCTAAGTGTTATCAGTTAAAGTGTTTTGTGCCATTTTGCACTGCTACTGCAAAAAAACGCTCAAACTTTTTTGCAATGTGCTGCCTTCATTTTGCATACAAATCACCGTTAAAGGCACTATAACGTCCGAGGCCGGTTGTGCTGTTATGCCGCTTGGCCCATCTGTGATGAAGAACGTCCCCTTATTGGAATGAACGTAGCCTTTCACACGTAACAATTGGCTTGAATTTTCCAGTGTTTGTATAAAATTTTCTAGATCTGAAACTTGTTCTTTAACCACAAAACTGTCAGGGCGAGTTTGGGGTGTATTGAAGGAAAGTAAGGTGGTCATGGCTGCTTTGACTTGCGTTGTGGGAAGACTTTGCAAGTCAAGAACGCCGTTATAGCTCTCAATAATCGGCACTTCGGCATGAACACTGCGTATATATTCGCGTGCTTTGTCTCGCTCTTCTTGGCTTGTGACATCGGATTTTGTAAGTACCACCACTTGTGCTGCTTTGATCTGACGAGGAATTACCTCTAGGACTCTGGCAAGTTTCAAGCTTTTTTGTGGGTCAAATAAGCAAATAACCAAGGCTTCTTCATAAAAAGCATCCAATTTTGCCAGCTCAAGCAAGCGAGTTACGCCGGATGGGTCGGACATACCCGAAGCTTCCACCAAAACCCGTTCGGCATCACCGGTGGATAAGGAAAATAAGGCTTTAACGAAAGCTTCCTTTAAGCAGGAACAAAAAACAGAGCCACCGCCGATTTCCACCACATCCGAAGTACCTTTTTCTGTTTGGATGAGCGTACCGTCAACGGGTACATCGCCAAAATCGTTGAGTAGAATGGCAATTTTCTTGTCATTGCTGGCCGCAATAAGATTTTGTAGTACCGTAGTTTTTCCGCTTCCCAAAAAACCGGAAAGTATGACTATCTCTTTCTTCATTTCATTAATCCGTGGGTTTAATACCAAACTGTGATTACACTAACAAGTTTTAGTTATGAATGCAAGTGCATTTTTCTTGTTTTTATATTTTTTTAATTTGCTTGCAAGTTGTGACTAAGTAACAAGTATAAACGTACAAGAATTATACTTTGCAAATTTAATAAGCCAACACATTTTATTGAAAGCAAGCGTGTTTCTCATTCATATATTGTAATAAGTAAATATTGCTCTCATTAAAGAGAGCAATACAAAACTTATTTTAATATTTATATGCTTTAGCCATTTCTACCATCTTCTTGGGGAAGGTAAAGTCAAGACATGCAGGAAATTCACAACCGGTAGACAAAATAAAGCGCTGTGACGGTGCGAATATGTCCAGTTCTTCTTTTACACGCTGTTCAAGGCTTTCTTCGGTAGCAGTCATAAACCAACCGGGATCAATGGTGCCGGTAAGTATTAACTTGTCGGCATATTTTTCAACAGCTTCCTGCATATTGGCGCAACCTCTCGGCGGATGATTAAAAGAGAACAGCACCGGCTTCATGGCTTCGATTTGCTCATCAAAATAAGCACCTTGCCCGCAGTTGTGGATCATTACCATGCATCCGTTGGCGCGTACACGATCGGCAATGCGTACCATGAAATCCCCTTCAAACTCTTGCCACATTTCACAACTCATAATAGACTGTGACGCATATAAAGTATCAAACATTACAGCGTCAATGCCGGTAGCGCATAATTGGTCAATCCATTCACACAAAACATCAGAAACCACTTGTACTGCTTTTTTAACTTCATCGGGATCTGTGTATAAATCCATAAACATATCTTCTTGACCACGCAACATACTGACGATGCCAAGGGGGCCAAAGACGAAAGCAACTACAGGTATGTCTTTACCTAGTTCTTTTACCAAGATGTCGCAAAGCTCAACATGTTCTTTCATTCTGGGTGCTTTGTTAATATCAATATGCGGCAATTTTGCATACTCTTCCACGCTGCTGATAACACGCATTTCGTGGCTCGGACAGGCAGCTTTGTCTTCAAAGTACAGTAATTCTTGACCAAAGTCAGCGGCTTCTACGGATAAGTCCACGAGAGTACAAGCGCAGTCCAGATCCAATTCTCTAGTGGTTTTGATGATAGATTCTGCACATTTATGTACGTCTTTCGTCCATTCTTCATAGTTGATGCCGGTGGCAAGCCTGGAAACACTGTTAATAAGGGGGTAGGCCGGTACACGGTCAATGGGTTGCTTGTTCAGCATAGCTGTAATGCGCTCTCTCGGGGTCATACTCATTTTTCTTATTCCTAATTTGATGTTTAGGCGATGGGCTATATAAAAGCCCACCGCTGTTTAATAATTAAATTTTTAATTTCGAGGTGTTATTAAGCTTTCTTAGCAATATATTCTTCAATTTCACCGGCAAGTTTTTCTACAGGTGGAATAAGGGAAATATGCTTGATGTCACCTTCAATCATAATGGTGGGCAGGTTAGCAAGACCGACTTTTGTAATATATGCAAGGGTTTCTTTGTTCATGATACTGCGTTCCACCACTTGCACCTTATCGCCAAACTTTTTGGCGGCATCTTCAGCAGTGGCAACCATATAACCGCAAGCAGCGCATGTTTTGGAGTCAATGGTAATAACTTCCACAGTGACATGCTTATTGGCTGCAAAATCAGGCATTTCTATTTCGGGTAAATCGTCAACGGCCACATAGCTTTCCAGTGCTTTGCGAACAGCATCGCTGTTGTGCACGGCTTGACCTACGCCGGCAATGTTGGCGGAAGGAGCGTCAAAAGGTACGTCGCAACCGGGGGCAAGGATGAATTTATCGGTACCGAGGGCATCCATAAGCTCAAGGGCGGCTTTTTGGTTGTCTTGTTGTGTACCCAAGAGCATGGTGATGGTGAGCTGCAAGTTACCGGACATAACTATGTTATATTTATCGGTAACTTTTTTTGCTTCCGCAATGTTGACGTTTTCGTCAATGGCTATGCAACTGGGCTTGGTTAGGCACATGGGCTCAATGTTCTTGGTGGCGTCGCCGCACACGAAGAATGAAGAAGGAACGCCGGCAGCTTCCACTTTTTCAAAGTATTTTCTGTAAGGTTCGGTGATAAAGGTTTCAAACATTTCGGGCGAAATTTGCGAAACAAGCGGGTCGACGGCGGCGATGACATCGCAACCGGCTTCAATATAAAATTCAGACAGTTGCCATGCGATTTCTGCGCAATAATTCACTAATTTTTTTACGGATTCTTCATCATCATACATATCCATGAAGATGCCGGTGCCGCGCAAGTGTGAAGCCAAGGTGAAAGGTCCGCATACAAGACCATACATGGCGATTTCCGGTTTGGCAGCTTTAAAGCGTTTCATAACATCGGTGATAAGCGGAATGCGTCCGTCGGTTTTTTTCAACGATTGCGTGGGGATGGTAAAGTCATCGGCCAAGGGGTGGGTGCAAACGGTGGGGGGAGTGTTTTTGTACCAAACAAGGTCGCAACCAAGGATTTCGGCTTCAACTTGCAAATCAAAAATGGCAGGCATACCGTCGGGCAGATATTGAGCTTCAGCTTCCAATAAGCACTCAAGATACTTATCGGCATTTTGGAACATTTCATCGGCAGCATAGCCTTTAAGGTTTGCAATTTGAGAACCGGTATAAGGCACCCATGGAGTGCGGTTTACTGTTTCGCCTTTAAGGATTTTTAAAATAAGTTCTTTACCTTTCATGATTATCTCCTAAGAAAGATGTTGAAATGTTGAGTTATTTGTAAGTGCCGCAATGAGCATCACAGCAGTTCCTAATTGAAGTGGGTCGTGCCAAAGCATTGCCGGGTTTGACCAGTAGCAAGGGACACAAGGTGCGCTGATATAATCAAAGCGCAAAGTACCGAAAAAATCTTGTTGAGCGGCAACGGGGGCGGCATCTAAAAGAGCTATAAAGGGTTGTTTTTGCTCTAATTCTTCTTGAGTGCAAATGCTTGCGTTTCGGCCGGCGTTTCTAAGCATGTGCAGGGCACGTTCTGCATGGGTTTGGTTTGTATCAAATAGCAGTAATTTATAGCCTTTTTGTGCAAGGTGAGCCGCCGCATAACTGCCGACGGGACCAAGGCCGCGTATGACTATGCTTGTTTCATCAGGACTTGTTGGGGCGTGTTTGCACAGCATGGCGTGCAGTGCTTCGGCAAAGCCGTAACCGGTGGCTATATTGTTATCAAATTTGTCTGCATTGGTTTTATTTTCAACGAAAAAATGTGTGTCGTTGGCGTAAATGGCGCAATCATAGGCTTGGTTATGGTAATCATCAAAGCCCTTTTCATCGGTACTGACGCAATGGCTTATAAATCCGAGGTGTTTGGCTATGGATACAAGGCTTTGTGCAAAGCCGCTTATAATACCTTGACCTTGACTAAGCGGAATGGCAGCGACCTGTGTGTGGGAGATACGAGAAGAAACTTCATGAATTGAGCTGTTTGAGGCTTTACAAGCTAAACCTAGCAATGAAAAGCCCGTCAGCTTTTGAAGCCTGTGTTCATAATCAGCAAAGTTGCCCACAATGTCTTCAAGGTGCTTTTCATTGAGTCTTGTCATATTTTCCTCACGGACCAAATCTGTTTCTGATGAGTTCCAGTTGATTGTTATAATTTTCTTTAGCTGTAATTTCAGCACTATAGAACACTGAAGTTATGGCTGTCGATGTAGAATTTCTTCCAACTAAGATGGGGAAATTATTAAGTGTTTCCATGTTTAATACGCCATGATTGCGCATGATGTGCTCTCCGTAACTGTGCCAGCCTTCACCGTCAAAGAGTATATGTTCAAAATGCACGTAAGGCGTTATATTATCAAATTTCTTACTGTGCCAGCCGTCACCGTCAAAATCCACATGCTCTTTATGCACATAGGGCATATTTGCTGTGCTTTTGGGGGCTGAGTAGGGGATAAAGCAGAGAATAAGCTCCTCTAAGAGGTTAATACCACTGGCATAATAGACGGCAGTGGGGGTTTGACTCGGGAAACGAGCGTCAATTTCAAGGACGATGAAACCGTCTTCGCCTTGGATGACCTCAAGGTCCATGAGACCGCTCAAGTTTAAGGCTTTAGCTAGGCGTAAGGCTTCGTCTTGAATGGCTTTTTCTTGAGCGATGCTTAGTCCGGAGGGTACGCTTACGCCGCAGCAATCATGGGCAGAGTCCATGTGTAAAGCCGTTACGGTGTAAGCGGTATATTTGCCCACGGTTTCGCCAGTTTCGCCGTTCCCGCCGGTTCCGCATACTTCCACGGAATAGGAACGGCCTTCATGGTAGGCTTCAAAGAGCCACCCCTTGGTATTGAGTCCCTCGGGGAAGGCTTGTTCAAATGTTGTAAGATCCCGAAAAACTTGCACACCTTCACTGCCGCTGCCCGAAGAAGGTTTGGCAATGAAGGGGAAGGTCATATCTTTTTCGCTTAAAAGTGGCTGTGCAATGGGGCTGTTGCAAGCCATGAAGAAATCACGGCTGGCAAGCTTGGACGAGCTTATGGCATAGCTTTTGGCGTCAAAGGCGAAGGGTAGGGCGTTTTCAGTGCAAAATGCTTGTAATATATGTAAAATTTCCTTGTTTTCAAGGGCAGGAATTATAATTTGAGCTTGGTGGCACTGACGAAGGAATTCGGCGGTTTCGGGAGCTTTCGTGTCCTTCAAGTGCTCAAGATCAATGCACATAAAGCTATCAGCCAGCTTCATGGCCGGGCACGCAGGGTTTTTATCCACCAAAATGCTGAAAATACCGGCTTTTTTCGCCAAAAAGCATAGCTCAACCCCTTGGAGGCCGCCACCGCAAATTACAATCCGCATACATCTCCCACATAAGCATCTTTACTGCCAAAGGAAGCTCTGCGCTTGTCAATCCACGCTCGATACTCGGAGGCAGTGGCTACTTGCAGATCTTGGGCGTCAAGAACTTCTCTGACTGCTTTGACACTGCGCTTGGCATTTTCAATATCTTTTTCCTGTGATGCCACACCGCTCAGACCAAAACCGTGAGGAACAATGGAGGTAACCACATTGGCACCTGCTTGAATGCGGCTACTCAGTCCCTCAAGTCCATCAATATCCAAGGAAGCCGGAATGAGATAGGCCGGATTGAGCAGGCGTAACAAGGCAATGGCTCGCAGTTCGGTATTTTTGCTTACGGCATGGGCAGGGATGGTGCTCTCATGCCCCACATACGTCATGATGCGTGCTTGGCTAAGCTTTGAATTTCTAAAAATATCAAGCGAATAGGCAAGGCTTTCCGCCGTCTCGCCCGTACCCGTGAGCAGGCCGTCTTCCACCAAGAGCCCGGCTTCGTGCGCCCACACTCTCGCCGCATTGCGCAAGCTGAAGTCTTGCTCGGGGCGTAGTTTGGTAAATTCCGTAAGTGCATGATTTTCTTGATAGCAAGCATACCAATCGGCACCGGCTTCTTTGAGCTGTGCATAATAAGGCTTTGGCAAAACCCCCGGAGAAACCATAATGGCAAGCCCCGTTAAACGTTTTGCTTGATAAATCATTTCCAGCAATTGCGCAAAACCTTTTTCTTGTAAGAAATAAGGATCTTCACCCAAGGTTAAATCTAAAAGATGCACGCCGTCGTCCGCCAATCTCTGTGCAATTTCAAGCACATGCCCAATGTTTTTGCGATAGCGTTCTATGTGGGTATTTTTGCGTGAGAAATAGCAAAATGTGCAGAAATTACGGCAATGTGTGCTAAGGTAAATGAAACCGTACAAGAAAATGTTCGACCCCACATGGCTTTGTCGTATGCTACGCGCCCTATGGAAGAGTGCCTGTTCATCGACGTCGGCAGATGAAGTGAGTGTTGCTAAAATATCGTTATATTTTAGGGGAGAAGAAAAATTATTTACATCATAAATCATAAATGCAACACTATTCCGTCAAGGTAGGAAATACTTCTACCGGTTTTTGCTAAATTTGTGTCCTTACCGGCTGACATAACTAAACGCTCCAAACCAAAGCCAATTCCCACCCAATTTTCATGGATGCGCCAAATGTCATCCATGGGCAGGGGGCCGATGGCCGATGAAGCCAGCTCCATGCCGTTTTCATCCACAAAATCGTTTGCATCGCCGTAAACTGCGGAGTTTTCAAGCATCATTTGCCATTTTTCAATGCCTGCCGCTTGTAAAATAAGTGCGCCAAGTTCTTTGAGTCTTGCCGTAAAGTCCGTATCTTGAGGTAAACCCATTTCAACAAGGTTTAACATGGTAAATTCATTGGAATGTTTTGCGCCTTGTGTTTCTTTACGAAAGCAAGGGCCTATTTCAAAAAGGCGAAGCGGGCGTGGGAGAAGTTTACCTAAATCAAGCATATACTCATATAAATGCGGTGCCAACATGGGGCGCAAACAACGCTTGCTGTCAAGCCAAAACACTTGTTCGTACATGGGTGAATTTTCGGTAATGCCCATTTTGGCAAGGCGATTTTTACTGAGTAATATGGGAGTATGTACTTGGATAAAGTTGTGGGAACGTAAGAGCGCACCAAGCTTTTCTTCCAAAGCTACTATGCGTGGCTGCTTGCCGGTATCCACAAAATGCTTAAGCTTTTCTTTTTGCGTATTTACAAGCTCAAGCTCTAATTTTTGGAATGATGTATTACGCTCAGCAACATCGGCAAATTTACGGCATAATACATCTTGATACGCACCAAGATTTTGCAAACGCTGTAATTGAACATCGCTGAATAACATTTTCTTACCTTCCGGGCCCGTGAGCGGCAATGTCTAGCTTTGATCCGTGTCCTTTTTTGAACACAGTTCCTTGATACTTTTCCAATTTCCACTCCGGAACCGCACATGCCCTGCAAGGGGCGATAATACTTTTATTTCTTAGCCATCTACTTGCTCTTGAGCTGCGAGAATTATAGATGGTGAACGTATGCCCACAATGGGTGGTGATAACTGCCGTGAGCGTTCCCATCTCAATGTTGCGAATGCCATGCAGATAACCTTGCCTTGAGGGCCAGAGCTTCATCTTGGCGATGAGTGCAAAAAGCGACTGATTCTTGCGATATGTGCGCTTTTTTTTGGCCGGTCGGGACTGATTTGCCGAATCATTCGAAATTGCCGGATTAACCTGACTATTTGAATTTATTTGACTATTTGGCACCTGTTTTTCTTGGCTCATGACATATAAACTTAAGTAAAATTGTTGGCGAGGTGTCCGGGAGTCGCACCCGACTGTAAGGGTTTAGAGCCCATATGATCACTTCGATCCACACCCCACATATCGTTATGTTTGAAATATGCTCCAAAAAGGATATATATCAAGGGTTTATTTAACATATATTCTCTACTACAGCTTAAATAAAAGTCGCTAAACATAGTAACAAGCTATGTTGAGAAAGCCTTAGCATAAAGAAAATATAACCGCAAGTGAAATTTATAATAAGTGTACACTTTTTCTGTTATTGCTTGTAATATTAAGAAAATAAGTTCCAAGCCCTTTTTTTCGTCAAATGAAGCAAAAGCTGAGCAGCGCAACACATTCACTTATTTCAATTATGCAGCCATAGACATCACCGGTTACGCCGCCTATGCTTTTTTGTGCCTTACGTTTGAGCGCAAGTGTGAGCAGCACAACGCTTGCGCAGGCGATGATTATGTTATGTGCTCCAAGAAGTTGGGATGTAAATAGTGTGGAAAAAAGCCATGTTATAATTGCAATTGCCATAATCATCATGGCGTTTAGCATTGTGCATTTGCCGGAGATGCCTTGCGTTACAGCCTTGCCGAGACCTTGGTTTTTTTCATGTTCCCTAGCGTTTGGGGACTTACTTGCCACAAAGACCATGAACCGTGCCAGCGCAGCGGTAAAGCAAAGGCACAGTATTGCTAAAGAGGCGGAGTAAAAATCTATTTCAATAAAGAAAATATTCACAAATTGCGTCAATGCCATGACTTTTATGGCGAGGATGAAAAAAATGGCAATGGAGGCAAAAGTACCGACATTGGGGTCTTTCATAATCATGAGCCGCTTTTCCTTGCGTGCTTCGACTACGAAGGCATCGGCGCAGTCAGCAAGTCCGTCTACGTGCAAGCCGCCGGTGATGCCAACCCAAGCGAGTGCACCCAAAACACCGGCAAGGGCGGGAGGAAAAATTGCGCTAAAGAGCCAAAGCAAAAACCCAACGCACAGTCCCACAATCAACCCCACCGTGGGAAGATAGGCCACAAGACCGCTCATAGGCGCAGTGCCTGCTGCTTGGGCGTTGCCTTGCATGATAGTACCTACAGGAAGGCGTGTGAAAAAAGAAAGCGATGTTCGTAGATCCATAGTTTTAATGTGCTGTATTTATAGTGTAATTTTTTAGTAAACGTTGATTAAATAAAGGAAACACTGATTAATTATTTTTTTTTGAGGGGGGAAGGGGAACTTTTGC
>CAYJHK010000028.1:9669-14127 GCA_964369515.1 uncultured Desulfovibrionaceae bacterium | reverse complement strand
GGGGAGGGACCTTTTTGAAAAAAGGTCTCCTCCCCCAAACCCCCACCCCCAAAAACTTTTCATGCGTCATATTATTAACTTCGTAAATAATATGGCTATAATAGCTCAATTCTAGGTAGAATTACATATAAACACCCATGAAACTTTTTTCGAAGTAAAAAGCGATAATCACGTTTTGAGGGGGGTGTGGGGGAAACTTTTTGGCGCAAGCAAAAGTTCCCAACACAAAAAATATCACAAATTAGAATACCGTGAGACATTTGCGCCCTCGGACTTGTTATATTCCCTAAAACTTCGGCATTGTTTAGAGCGAAGCCTAAAGAAAGGTAAAACCAATTTTTATTTCGTTTCAAAAAGCAGCTTGCAAGTGGAATCTCTCATTAAGCATGACTTAATGATGGCAACTCAAAGGGTAACTACCTATAATAATCATGTAAAATAGCCTGACCTCTTGGCACAGCTTCAAAATCAAGTTCGTGATACAAACCTTTTTGCGCATAAAGCCAGCCGGTATATGCTACCATTATGGCATTGTCTGTGCATAACTGTAGGGAAGGAATACAGAATTTCATTCCAAAATGCTTAGCCAATGCTTGCATATTTTGCCGTAAAAAACTATTGGCTGCAACTCCACCTGCCATAATAATATTTTTTATATCAGAGTGTTGCTTAAGCGCACGTTCACATTTAATGCAAAGTGTTTCCACAACAGCCTGAGTAAATTCAGCGCACATTATATATAGCCCTTCGTTATCTTTGTTCCCTTCCCTTGGTAAAATTTGTGGATTTTGAGCTATATAACTGCTTGCGGCTGTTTTTAAGCCGCTAAAGCTGAAATCCAAATTGTTATTATTAAGGTACGGGCGAGGAAAAATCGCCTGCCTTCTTTTAGAGTTTGAAATCGGATATATACAATGGTTTGGTTCCATATCTAAAAGCCGCATCCCTTTTTGACTGAGAAGATCAAATTCCCGTCCGGCTGGATAGTCAAGTCCGAGTATTTTACCAACTTTATCAAAAGCTTCACCGGCAGCATCATCAAGACTGCGCCCAAGTACCTGAAAATCATCAATGTCATTAATCTTATAAAGATGCGTATGTCCGCCTGAAACCAGTACACCAAGAGCCGGAAATTCTAAGTCTTGCTCAAGACCACTTACCAATAAATGCGCATGGAGGTGATTGATGCCAAGCACCTTTTTTTGTAAAGCAAACGCAAGCCCTTTGGCAAATCCAACACCAACCAGTAAGGCTCCAAGCAAACCGGGGCCTCGTGAAACTGCTATAACATCAATATCTTCTGCTTGTATTTTAGCCTTTTGCAAGAGTGCATCAAAGAGTGGCCCCATATATTTATAATGCTCACGTGAAGCCAACTCAGGAACGACACCTCCAAATACTGCGTGCAATTCCATTTGCGTTGCAAGTACAGAGGCAAGCACACAAGAACCCTGCACAAGCGCAAGAGCCGTTTCATCGCAAGAGCTTTCTATTCCAAGACAAATCACTGAATAGATATTTTTACCATTTATATGTTAAATTTCAGGGTTTTTATCATATTCAGCATAAAATGAAAGTATATCATCCACTTCGGCTTGCGAACCAATAAAGAGAGGGGTTCGCTCATGCAAAGATTGCGGAATAATATCAAGTATTCGCTCACGCCCGTTAACTGCTTTGCCACCGGCTTGTTCCACCAAGAACGCCAAAGGATTAGCTTCGCACATTAAGCGCAATTTTCCGCTTGGTTTATTAAGATCGGGAGGATACATATAAATTCCACCTTGAAGCAGTGTACGATGAAAATCTGCCACCAGCGAGCCTACATACCTGGCTGAATAATGCGTATTGTGTTCGGCATTGAAATCTTTAAACCACTCAACACATTTTTTGGCAGCTCCGTCCCATTTGTGCCAATAAGCCTCGTTGACTGAATATATTTTCCCACGTTTTGGCATGGTAATATCGGGATGTGACAGCAAGAATTCGCCTACACCCGGATCAAGTGTAAATCCATGAACCCCTTGACCGGTGGAAAAAACGAGCATGGTGGATGGACCATACAAAATATAACCTGCCGCTACCTGTTGCACACCCGGTTGCAACATTTCATCAAGGGTGGCTTTGCCCGTTCTACCCTTTGGCCTGCGCAGAATGGAAAAAATAGTACCGACATTGATGTTGACGTCAATATTGCTTGAGCCGTCCAGTGGGTCAAAAATGACGATATAATCGCCATGAGGAAATTCATCCGGAATTTCAATAATATCTTCCTCTTCCTCAGAGCTCATGCCGCACAATGTACCGCACCGTTGCATACGATAAATCAAAACATCATTGGCAATATCATCAAGTTTTTGCACATGCTCGCCCTGAATATTTATTTGCCCTGTGCCCCCAAGAATATCCAATAATCCCGCTTGTGCAACCCTTCTTGAAATGATCTTACCCGATAAAATTAAATCGTATAAAAGAGCAGTAAATTGCCCTGTGGCATAAGGACTACGTTTTTGATGTAGCAAGACATGTTCTGTAACTGTAATTTCTGACATACAATTCCACCGTTTTTTTAATATAAAGGCAAGACCTTGGCCTTGCCTTTATATTATTATGAATATTAATTACTTAGCCGGAACCTATTGAGGTCCAAAGGGACTTAGCCGCCCCGGAGCTGTCGGAGCCGCCGGAGTTGTCCCCGATGACTCCTCAGTTTTTGGAGTTTCGGCTTCAGGTTTTTCAGCAGGCGCAGTTTGTGGCTGCTGAGTATCTTGCGCACCGTCAGTTGTCGGCTTTGGCGCAATGGACGGGCTTGGCGTTGGCGTAGCACCGGAATCATCACTAGACGCAGGAGTTTTCACCGCAGGGTCTTGCGCCGCAGGGTCTTGGAACGGCGAGAATCTTGGAACTGCTTGACGTTTTTGCGCAGGTTGCGTCGGCAAGATGTCGAGTTGTCTTGGCAATGTGGGCATGAGCACTCTTCTACGCACGACTCTGCGCTGTTGTTGTGCAGGCACCGGTACAGGAGGCACTATTGCAGGTGGAGGTGGTGGCATCTTCAAGGGCTTTACTTCAGGATAGGGGCCTTTACTTGTCGGTCCGGTACGTGATGGCGTATTGTCACCAAAGGAACCTTGTACAGGCACTGCAAAAATTAATGGAATATTGCCAAGATAGCGGATATTCCAATAAAAAACGCCCGCTGCATTTCTCACAGTTCCGCTGTTGGCTTCAAGCAATATGGTATCCCATTGGATACCGGCCATGGGCGTACTTTGGAAATTATATTTACCCGGCCACAAAATGGCATTGGGAGCAATAATTATTAATTCATCGGGACTTTCAGAGAATTTTAACAGGTTTCGTATGTCAAAATAGACTGACACCAAACCACGAAGTGTTTGCGCATCGTAGACGGGGGTTGCCAGCAAAATTTCCGGCCCCATGGGGGTATCTTGCACATAACCACGCATGGATCTACGATTTTGCTTGGGATCTTCTTTGAAGAGCGGATGGAAATCAAGAGCTTTAATGGGGGGGCCCGGGAATTGGAAGACCATGGCCTGTTCGGCATTAATCATAGTAAAGCCGGACAGCCACGAAAAACGATCCATAAGGCTACGAACCCATTGCGGCGTAGGAGACCTATCGGCATTGCTCATATGTTTTTCAAGGGCAATAAGCTCTTTATCAATACCGACTGCGCTTCGTGCAAGCAGTTCTTCGTATTTACTCAGTGAGCCCGAGTCGTCATAATCAATACTGGCGGGTACATTAACTGTGCTATACCAGAAGGATCTTGTACCCTTCCAAGCGTTTTTTAGAGTCTGACTGGAACTGCAACCAATTCCACCTATCATAAAAAAGAGAAGCACAATACTGACAATTTTTCTTTGCATAAATTCTTATTCCTTTTCACGTCCGCAACCGCACACTATTTGCACAAATAATAACTTTGTGCAAATAGCAACGCATTTACCTGCAAGCATATGTCTAAAAGCGGGCATATCTTTATTTCATTTGAGCTATTTAAAATGTTATTTAAGAAGAAAGATATCCACGAAGACATTTTCTTCCCAATGTCATTCACCTTTGCGGTGCAAGATAATCGTCTAAGAATGCACCCTGCTATCTAACTTGTCGGCCAATTTGGCTAGCACAGAGATTACCCTTTCCTTGCCCGGAGAAGAGATTTTACTGTCTTTTGTTTCGACAATCTCAGTTTTCGAAGTTGAACCCACATCTTTTGCGGCGATTCGAGCTCCATGATCGGAGCCGCCTCCACTCATGCTGCGTAATGTGGAAATTCTTGAGAGCAAATCTTGTTTTTCATCAGCACTTTCAGTTGATTGGATAAGCTCATCATAAATCTCCAACGCAGCGTTAAAATCTCCCTGTTCTGCCAACACTTCGGCCATGGAACGGGTACGCAAAGAAAATTGCTCTTCTGCTTCTGCTTCT
>CAYJHK010000028.1:0-9569 GCA_964369515.1 uncultured Desulfovibrionaceae bacterium | reverse complement strand
CTTCTGCTTCTTCAGCTTCAGCTTCGTTGAATTCAGTATCTTGCTTAACTTCTTGTACAACATTGTCCGCCTGTGCTTTTACCGAAGGCGCACTTGGTAATTCGGTTACTTGCTGTGGCTGAGTTACTTGCTGTGGCTGAGCTGTTGGTTTGGCGTCGGCTTGTTGCACGCCGGCTTCCTTACCCATAACAACACGTAAACCTTCAGAAAAAATATCTGCCAGCGAAATATTTTTATTATCAAACATGGCGCCCATAAATGCAACGGCAAGTCCCCTGTTCTCTCCGGAAAGGTTTTGCGCTTCATCTAAAATGCTGTCACCCCACGCATTCCAAAAACCGGCGTAGCGCATAAGTGTAGGAGAAAGCAGGCTTAATTGATTTTTTAAGCGAGTGGCATAATCAAGTTGTTCCCTATTTTGATGTAACAATTCAACAAAATAGAATCGAGCTTCTATAAACTCGGGATGTCTGTCAAGCCCACGTTGCAAGGTTTCCACCGCCCTTGGCACATCACTATCTGCCAACATTTTTGCCAATGGAAAAAAAAGTTTTGAACTTGGCTCTAAATCAATAACCTCTTGATACCAGTCAATTTTTTCCTGCATTTTTCTCTCCTTGCCTCGGCTTGATTTCTTTATCTGTAAACAGGTACAGTATTTCATTTTTCCGCACATAGTGCAAACGTTGCCTAATCATCTTTTCTATATACGCCTCATCGGATTTCAAGAGGCGGATATCACGGCTTAATTGTAGATTCTGAGTATCCACAGCCGCTATTTCTCGTTCCAATAAATTATAGTCTTTATAAAGTTCGTTGTAAGCTAAAATTCCACCGCTGCCCCAGAGCATACGATAAAAAAGAACAAAATTAATAATGCCTAAAACAATTAAAAAACTAGTGCGCCAAAATGTATTCATAGTTCTATTCCGGCGAGCGTATTTTGACGCTTTCTCTTACAAAACAAATAATATAATTGATACCGGAAAAAACGGCTACAATTAATGAAACATACAATAAAAACATGGCAATGGGTTGTAAATCCATACCCAAAAAATCATAATGCCACAACAACGGAACAATGGCTAGTCCCTGTAATACAGTTTTTGCTTTTCCAAAATTATCAGCGGCAAGCACTATGCCTTCATCGCGCGCTATGGCTCTTAATCCGGTGACTACAAGTTCTCGGCATACCATGATAATTACCACCCAACTTGGAATCCAAGCAAGGTCTACAAGCATAATAAGAGCAGAACAAACCAAAACTTTGTCGGCCAGCGGATCTAAAAATTTCCCCAACGAAGTGATCATATTTTCTCGTCTTGCCACATATCCGTCTATAAAATCAGTAAAACAGGCAATGGCAAAGGCGGTGGCGGCAAGAGCACAAGTAAGTTTCCCTTCAAAGTGTAATAAAACAACAATTAACGGGGTCAAGAGTATGCGTACCAGTGTAATTTTATTTGCTAAATTAAGCATACTCGCTTCCTTCTATATACTTCATAAATTACTCAGCCATAATAATTGTAAATTTTATAACACAGTTTGAAAAAAAAATCCAGCCATATCCATTAATGACGCTAATTTAATTTATTCATTAAATAACAAGAGTTTATTCGTGAATGCTCGCCAAAGCTTCCAAGCTATTTGTGGCTGCGGCAATGACATTGTCAGCCAAGGTTAAGAAACTTTCCTTAGCAGAGGACTCTTCCAAATAAACCACAGGGATGCCATTGTCAGCGGCAACAACTGTTGCAGGGTCGAGGGGGATGTCTCCGAGAAACTTCAGCCCGTAATGCTCAGCAAGGGATTTCCCGCCTCCTTTTTTAAATAAATGAATGGCTTCTTGGCAATGAGGACATAAAAGTCCACTCATATTTTCCACGACGCCAAGCACATTTGCTTTGGCATGTTGTAGAAAATTCAATGCTTTACGAACGTCAGCCAAGGAAATCTCTTGTGGTGTTGTTACCACCACACACAAGGCATCCGGAATGGTTTGCAAAATCGCCATATGCTCATCTCCTGTACCCGGAGGAGAATCAATGAGCAAAAAGTCAAGTTCCCCCCAAAGAACATCGGCAATAAATTGGCGAATGGCGGCGTTTTTCTTTGGCCCACGCCATAAAATGGCATTATCTTTCTCCTTAAGCAGGGAGTCCATGGATATGACGCAAAGATTTTCATTATAAGCAGCCGGTAACATGAATGAGCCGGTTTTGTCGCTTTTTATGTCTGCCGTAAGTCCAAGCAAGTTTGGCACACTGGGGCCGTGAATGTCCACATCCAAAATGCCCACCTTATAGCCGCGCAAAGCCAAGGCCGCAGCGGTATTCACCGTAACAGAGCTCTTCCCAACGCCTCCCTTGCCGCTCATTATAAAAAGCTTGTGGCGTATCTTTCTCAAGGTGGAACTTATTAAATTATCTTGTAAAATTTTAGTTGCATTGCCTTTATTCTTGCTGTCGCATGAGGAACACGTTGTCATATCCATTCTCCCAAAATTCACCGGATTGTTACCAGCCGTGGCTACCTACCAAATCCACAAAAACTGCCGAGCCCATATCTTGCACAAATATTTTGCCCTTTTCACGCCTAACTTGCTTTAGTCGCTGAGAGCGTTTTTGCTCACCTACGGGAATGAGCATAATGCCACCTTCGTCAAGTTGACTTATCAAAGGTTTTGGAATTTCAGGGCCACCGGCAGTGACTAAAATTCGGTCAAAGGGTGCAGCCTCTTGCATACCGAGCGTACCGTCGTCTCGTTTCATATATATATTTTTCATGGGCATCTTGCGTGTAAAAAATATCTTAGCAGCGGCAAATAATTCCGGAATGCGCTCAACAGTATAGACTTGGCAGCCCATAAACGCCAGAATGGCAGCTTGATAGCCTGAGCCGGTGCCAATTTCCAAAACACGCATTCCCCTGCTCAGACAAAGTAGTTCCGTCATTAAGGCTACGGTGGATGGCTGTGAAATGGTTTGTCCATGGCCAATGGGCAAGGGGCGATCCTCATAAGCTTGCATACGAAAAGCTTCTTGCACAAACTCGTGACGTGGAACAGTGTTCATGGCTTTTAAGACTTCTTGGTCGCTTATCCCCATGTTATCCTTAAGATTTCTTACCATATTCGTGCGCAAGATTCTTAAATCCCCATGACGCCGTGGTAAGTCTTTTTTTGAAATATTAAAGCTTTGTCCCGGAGGGATAGCATTATTTAATCTATAATTTTGCATAGTTCTACCATAATCGCATTAGTTTATCCAAAAATGTTTTTTACCTCATGATTATGAACTTATTTAATAAAATGTCAACAGCGTATCCGTCAAATATTTTGTTGCACGAACTTTGGGCAGAAGTATTGCTGGCAAAAAATCTTAAACCCTATTATACCGCATGTTTTTCGACAAAAATGCATGATTATCACTATGCAGAGCGCAATAAAAAAAATTGCAGAGTAAGAAAACACTTGCATTTTGTGTCAATGCCGTATACTAAGCACTTTCGTGACAAAATTATATTTAGGTAAAGAAAATATTTCTGATACTATTATACGGCATCACGCAATTAATATCTTTGATAAAATTATATTAAAATACATACAAACGGAGGAACTGACATATGAGCAGAGAATGTCATTTTTGCAAGAAAAAGCCCCAAACCGGAAATTTAGTGAGTCACTCAAACATTAAAACCAAGCGTCGCTTTAATCCCAACTTACAAAAAGTGCGCCATCAATTTACCAATGGTACCGTGTGCACGCTCACTGTGTGCACACGTTGCATGCGTTCCGGTAAAGTTGTAAAACCATTGGTACGCAAGGACGGATAATTTTTGAGCATGTAAAGATTAACAATAATTAAAATGAAGCTAATAGCGCAAAATTCCATACCGCAGGTATAGTGTTTTGACTGCATGAAAGTAGTGCGCTAACTTAAAAAGTTCTAAGCATCCAAACTCACTCAAGGGTAAGTTTCATTTGAATATTTAACTTTGCAGTAAACATTTTTTTGCCCAGAGATTATTGTTGACAAACCTTTTTAAACAAAGTAGAGAGGCAAAGTTCACCAACCGGATACGGGAGCAATAACGCTCAAAATTTTTGTATCCGATGAAGAATATTTGCAATACAAATGGAGGAAATCGTGGCTAATCATAAATCTGCCGTTAAACGTCACAAGCAAAGCCTTGTACGTGCCGAACGTAATCGTGCTGTTCGCACCCGTGTGAAAAATGTTATTAAGAAAGTACGTGCTGCTGTACTTGCCAACGACAAAGAAGCTGCCAACAGTGCTCTTGTGCTCGCAACTTCCGTGCTTGACAAAGCTTCTACCAAGGGAGCAATGCACTGGAAAACTTCAGCTCGTAAAATTTCACGCTTAGCCTTGGCTGTAAATAAAATTGAAGCATAACACGCATTGAATATTCCCTAAATATTGGGGGAAGAAAACGTGACTGAATATCGCTGCTTAAGCTGCTCAGTCACGTTTTTTTATGTTTTAGTATACTTTAGGATGTTGTTACAATATTGTCTTTTTACCGCCCGCACAGTATTTTTTCGGGTAGATTGTAGCAATTTCAGTTGAAATTACTATCTTTACTGCGAGAGCAGCCAAGCACTACGTAGGTATAAGCGCAATTTATTTTCGCTGTTAAGTGCCGCAGCGAGTGTGCCTTTAAAATACTGTACAATGAAGAATAAATTCGGGAGAGTATATGGAATTAAGTGAAAAGGATAAATTATATAAATTTGAGTTCTATTGGGAAGATGATCTTTGGCTTGAGTATATAGCTCGTGAAGATTTTGAAAGTATAGTTGCTGATTTGCTTGAAGGTATGGACGAGGCATCGCATGAATATGTGCAGATGCATATACGCTTACTTAAGCTGCTTCCCTATAAAAAACATATCCGTATTGACAAAGATTTTGGTTGGACGAATACAGATCTCAAAAGTAAGGCTATAGCTCAAAGGTTGACAGCAGTTAGCCATATGGAAGTAAATTATGCATTTATGTATGCAAATGCCTATGGAATGAGGGATGTACCGAAAAAATTGTTTTCGGCCATTGATGGGAAATGTATCGTTGACGGCGGCGCATACATAGGAGATACCCTCCTGTTATTTCATACTATTTTTCCTCAATCAAGAGTTTTTGCCTTTGAGCCGCAAAAGTCTGCTTTTAACAAATTAAAAAAAACCATTCAGCTCTGTTCGCTGATAGAAAAAACTGTCCCTCTATGCAGGGGCTTAAGCAATACTGAAGAAGAATTAACACTTTATACAGGAAAAGATATAGATTCAGGTGCCACTTGCAATGCCACGGCTATCTATGATAAAATTCCCACCGAAACCATAAAGACAACCACAATCGATGCCGTCTTTCAGACCATGAATACGCCGGTTGGGCTTATTAAATTAGACATTGAAGGACTTGAAATGAAGGCGCTTGAAGGTGCAAAACAAACCATACAACGCCACAAGCCGGTCATTGTGGCGGCCATCTACCACAGACCACAAGATTTCTTTGAATTAAAGCACTATATCAAAAGTATACATCCTGAATATACATTTATGATTAGAAGAAGTGAAATGGTTTTACCCACATCTGATTTAGTGTTAATAGCATACTAATGGATATTTTTATGGCAAACGGTGAAAGTAATATTTCCAATGAGCACAAGAAATGTGCTGTGCTTATTATAGCCTATAGCAACACCCCTTCGATCAGTGAACTGGCGTCTTTTGAGCAGTGCGTCAAAATATTGGGAAATCATCCCCTCATTCTGGTATGTCCTCATTCTTTGGACGTGACCAAATACTTAGAGGTGTCTCAAAGATATGCAAAACAGCTGCAGCTTGCACCATTTCATGATGCCTATTTTACGAGTGTAAAAAGTTATAATCGACTTATGTTATCCATAGAATTTTATGAAGCATTTGTGGAGCATAAATACATATTGCTCTATCAGCTCGATGCATGGGTTTTTAAAGATGAATTGGAATACTGGTGCAATAAACAATATGATTACATAGGCGCCCCTTGGTTTGAAGGTCATGACACTGCAACAGAAAAATCCCCGTTGCTTCCGGTTGCCGGAAATGGCGGATTCTCGTTGCGTAAGGTTCAGTCCATCCTTAAGCTTTTATCCCAGAGGATATCCTATGAACATACAAAGATTTCCGCTAACCATGAACAAGAAACGCCCACAAAAGCATATAAAAAAATGACAGTTATGAGTTTTTTCATGAAGACCCACGCCAACGAAGATACTCTTTTCGTAGAATATGGGCCAAAGCTTGATAGTAATTTTATGGTGGCATCCCCGCAGGAGTCTATCGCTTTTTCTTTTGAAGTAAATGCTCCCGTTCTTTATAAAATGAATAATAATACATTGCCCTTTGGCTGTCACGCATTTGAAAAATACGATTGGGATTTTTGGAAAGATAAAATTGCACTACCGAAAGGCTAGCCGAAGAGACGGTGGTCTCTGACGAGCCTCCATGTATATTATGGTAGTGTTTATGAGGTATTTCGTTAGGGAAAACTTTTACTGCTTCCGGAAAATTTTCCCCAAGAAATTTATGTTTTTATAGAGCCTTACGTCGTTCCCATACATGATTAAGACCTAATGTCACGAAAATCGTTGCGAAAAAAACATGAATTCGTTCACTACTGATACTCAATACGGCAATAAGAAGTGAGGTTGCCATAGTTCGAGTTAAAAAACGTCTGCGTTCACGTTTATTTTGTGGAAGAACATTCATAATGCCAGCAATGGGTGCTTTCACAAGATCACTGACAGTTGTAAAGCCGGAAACACATGAGCCGTCAGTAGTTTCTGCGCTGGCGGTGCAGGCATTTTCCTCACAAAAACTGTCCAAAAGTTCTTGAGCTTGACTTAAGAGTTTTGTCAATTCATTTTCATTGAGCGTATCTGCATCGTAATGAAGTAAGGCCGACGCACTCCGAGTATTTACAGTGAAACCTTCAATACCCTCTTTATCGGAAAAAATCTGTTCCAGCTTTTTGGCAGAAGCCATATTCCGTAAAGCAATGTGGCGCAGGCGTATTCTTCCCTCAATTTGTGATACAATATAGCTATTTGACATATCTATCTCCAATTTTAGAGTGGTTTTGCTTTATTGCAAGTCAAGGACTATTTTTGACTGTTGATCCACTTTTCACCTTGTGCCAGAAGATCCATAACCTTGTCCTTGCTCAGTCGCTTGGCGTTGTACTCAATGTGCAGTGCACTGTTAGCTTCATCCAGTTTTACGCTCTTTATTCCTGGGTAAAAGCGTAATAATCTCAAGGCGTTTCCCATTGTTTTCTCATTAGCGAAAGCTGGATGCGTCAAAGATATAGAACCTTCGTTAAATGCTGTTATATGATCTTGTAGCATGGTGCTCCTTTATAAGTGTTAATATTTTTATCGGCGCAGCATAAAAAGTCGATTTTTTAAGAAAACACTGATTAATTATTTTCTTGAGGGGGGAAGGGGAACTTTTGCCAAAGTCCAAAAGCTTCCCATCACAAACTCACCCCATCCCCTCAAAACGCTTTTGTTATAGTAGTTTTTAGTGAACTACAGCTTGCCCTTAAAACCCAAATCTTGTCAGTGTTTTCAAAAAGTTCAAATTTTTGGCGCAATAGTTCGCCCTTTTTCAACTGTCAGGATGACGCTTGGTCGTACGTCCTGTACGACACAAGCTATCGCAAGCGTCGCCTGCGCCGGAAGTGAATTCCGGCTTGTCTTTGGCTTGCTCCCCTGCGGGGCTTGACCACATCCTGTGGTCTGCCGATTGCAGTGCATTCAAAAAGGGTGAAATACAAGGAAAAATTCAAACGCAAGGTGCGAAGTGTATATAGACATACATGAGCAGTTTGCGTTTGAAATTTTGACGCAGTAGTTTGCCCTTTTTCAACGCACTGCTAATGTTTACCAAGAGCTTTCTTTAAAGCCCTTTTAAATATTTCCAGCACTTGTATACGTGCATAATATTTGGAATTAGCCGGGATAATATGCCAAGGCGCGTAGCTTGTATTGGTGCGCATAAACATTTCATCGGCGGCAATTTTATAATCCGTGGCTTTTTCACGGTTGCGCCAGTCTTCATCGGTGAGTTTATAATTTTTCCACGGGGTATTTTCACGTTCTTTGAATCGTGCCAATTGTTCATCGCTGGATATATGTAACCAAAATTTCAAGAGAATATTTTTATTATCTACCAACTGCTCTTCAAAATTATTAATTTCGGCAAATGCACGTCGCCACTCTTCCGCACGGGCAAACTTTTCCACACGTTCCACAAGCACACGCCCGTACCATGTGCGGTCGTATATAGTTACATAACCTGCCAAGGGAACATGTCGCCAAAAACGCCATAGATAGTGATGCGCAAGCTCTTCATCAGTGGGAGCACTGATGGGAATTATGCGTGTAATGCGAGAATCCACCGCCGAGGCAAGTCGACGAATGGCACCGCCCTTACCGCCAGCATCCCAGCCTTCGAAGGTGAGCGTTGAAGAAATACCTTGCTGATAGGCCTCAAAAGAGAGTTGAAATACTTCGCTTTGCAACTTTTTCAGCTGCTTTTTATATTCTTTGCGCTCAAGACTTGGTGACATGTCAAGCCTGTCAAGCATGGTAACCGTGCTGACGTTCTCTTGGATTGTCGACACACTTTCAAGGGCACTGTCGTCTTCGCTTGCTTGCAATTTCTGATTTTTTTGAGCAACTTTTGCGGCAACCACACTTTCCAAATGCTCGATGAGCGCACGAGCCACGGAAATATGGCAAAAGCGTTTATCATAGGCATCGATAACATACCAAGGGGCAAACTCTCTGTCGGTCATGGTGATGGTTTTAGCTACAGTGTCAATGAGTTGGATGTATTTTTGCTCACTTTCCTTATCATAGGGTGTGAAGCGCAACAAACTCTTGTCTTTCTCTCTGGCTTTGCGCCGTTTGGCATGTTCGTCATGGTTAAGATGCAGCCACATCTTGGCTATGGCATAGCCATTATCCGCCAGCGTTTGCTCAAATTCCACTCTTTTACTCATGGTTTGAAAAAGCGTAGCTTCGTCGATTTCGCCATAGGAAGCCTTGCGAATGGTTTCATCATACCAGCCGCCAAAGAAAATGCCAAACTCCCCATATGACGGAAGTTTTACCCAATATTTCCACGCATCCGGACGCAATCTTTCAGCTTCATAGGACTTCCAAAACGTGTGGTTGCTTAATTTTTTTACGTCAATCCAAGAAGATAAAGTATTAACCAGCGACCCACGCCCCGAACCGTCTACGCCTAAAACCGTTAGCAAAACAGAAATTTTGTATTCTTCGCATTTTCTTTGTAACTGAAAAAGTCGCATACGCAACTCACTTTCAACTTTCTTGAAGTCTTCTCGTGAACACTTTTGACCTAAAATCATGGTATCAAACATGGTAAGCTCCTTCATTGACGTTACAAAACAACCATCAGTCCAGTAAAATGTGCGCAAAGCCTATACATAAACATCAATGGAGGTCAAGAAAATAATCCCGAAAAACGCTGAATTC